>JANOAY010000427.1:0-9823 GCA_031411375.1 Pedosphaera sp.
TGGCGCGGGATTGCCGGGCTGCGCGTGCCAGGTCACGCCGCCGAGTTCCGTGAAGCCGAAGCCGAGCGCGGCCCACGCGGGCAGGGCGGCGGCGTGCTTGTCCATGCCGGCCGCGAGTCCGACGGGATTGGGAAATTTCAAACCGAAGACTTCCACCGGCAGCTCCGGCGCGGAATAGAGCGACGACAGCAGCGAGCACAGGGCAGGGGAGCGGCTGCACCGGCCGAGCGCGGCGATGGTGCGGTTGTGAATGTGCTCCGAGTCCTGCGTGAAAAGCGCGGGGCGGACCAGACGGCGGTAAAACCAGCTCATGTTGCGGCGGGATGTTTGGCGAAGCGGTGGAGTGAATCCAGAAAATCCACGCGTCGTCGTCGTGCCGTCTCGTGGCGCTGGCCGCCCGGCAGCCAGAGTGCGGTGGGTTTTGTCGCCCGGCGACCATGCTCCGTGGGGCGGGCGTCCCGCCGGCCATCGTCCTGGGGCCGTCCCGGCTGCCCCGCTAGCTCTCCTTCGCCTGCGCGAACAAATTCTCCCACGCGCGGGTGGACGGATATTTCACCACCGTGCCCACGAGGATTGAACGCACCTCCGCGCGGCTCACCTTCACGCGTTGCGCGGGGTCGAGCGGGTTTTCGCGGCGCAGGCGCGCGAGGGTTTTCACGCCGAGCAGCACGGGCCACGCGCACGCCAGCCGCACGCGCACTTGGGAACGCGGCAGCGCGTTCGTGTATTCCCAGCCCGCGCTGAGATGCGATTCGGCGAGGTCGAGCAGTTCGTCATAAACCGGGCGCAGGCGCGGCGCGGCGGCGGGGTTCAACAAATCTGCGGGCGCGAGTTGCGCGCGCGCCAGTTGTTCCAGCGGCAGGTAGCAGCGGCCCGAGCGCAAGTCGCGCGGCAGGTCGCGAAGAATGTTCACCAGTTGCAATCCCTTGCCGAAACACACGCCGTCATGCAGCAGCGCGGCGTCGCTGATCGTCGCGTGCGGGAACAGATGCGCCCGGCACAGGCGCGTCCAGAACTCGCCCACGCAGCCCGCGACGCGATAGGTGTAGTCATCCAAATCCTGATCCGAATGCAGCGCCACGATGTGATTGGCGCGCGCGGCGCGGAAACGTTGTAAGTCCAGTTCCTGCCCGCTCGTGATGATCGCGAGCACGTCGCGGATGAGCTTCCGATCATCCGCACGGCAGTTCGCGAGCAGCGCGATGGCTTCCTCCGCGCGCTCGATCAGCACGCACTCGGCATTCGTCCCGCCGCCGGAAATTTCCGGTTGTGCCGCCGCGAGCGCGCCAAAGTCCACCGGTTGAGAGCGCGTGCCGGCAATGCGTCCGCGCAAGTCATGCAGCGCCGCGAGCCGCTGCTCCACGGGGATGAGTTCCGTGTCCGCGATGGTGTCGGTGGTGCGCGCGAGCAAATAGGCAAGGCCGATTTGCGGACGCACCGCCGCTGGCAGCACGCGCAGCGTCAGGTAGAACGAACGCGACACGGCCTTCAACAAGTCTGTGAGCAGCGGCATCGCGTTCGATTGCATGGCGGAAGGCAAACAGGAATCGCAAGGACTGTCAGGACTGAACTGAAATCTTGGGAGCGCGGCTGTGGCGCAGCCCAGCCGCAGCGGCTTGATTGGCACGGAGCGCCAGGCCGTTTCTGCGCGTTCAGTCTGTCGGTTGTTGTTGCGGCTGGTCTTTGACACAACCGCGCTCCGTCGGCGTGTGCAAACTCTTTGACCCCGCGAAACACGTCGTTAATTCTCGCCCCCATGTCGCCTGCTGAAACTTATCTCGCCCGCTGCCGCACGCTGCTCGAGACCGTGGACGCGCAACTCCCCGCCATCGGACAGGCGGCGGACTGGTTCGCGCAGACCATTCTCGCGGGCCGCATGGTGCATCTCTTCGGCTCCGGCCACAGCCGCATTCTCGTGGAGGAAATGTGGCCGCGTTACGGATCGTTTCCCGGCTTCAATCCCATCGTGGAACTCTCGTTGAGCTTTCATAATCTCGTCGTCGGTCCGAACGGCCAGCGGCAGGCGATGTTCCTCGAAAACGTCTCCGGTCTCGCTGCGCGCATCCTCCGCAACTTCGATTTGTCGCCCACAGATTGCGCGCTCGTCGCCTCATCCGGCGGCTGCAACCTCGTGCCGATTGAGATGGCGCAGGGCTTTCAGGCGCGCGGCGTGAAAGTCGTCGCCATCATCAGCCGCGCGCACGCCGAGGCCAGCACCAGCCAGCGGGCGGACGGGAAAAAACTTCAGGACTTCGCCGACCTCGTGCTCGACACCGGTGCGCCCGTCGGGGACGCGATGGTCAAGATTGACGGACTCGACACGCCCGTCGCGCCCGGCTCGACGGTGGGCGGCTGCCTGCTGATCAATGCCATCAAGGCCGAGATCGCGGCGCGGCTCACGCGCTCGGGTCAGCCGCCGAAAGTGCTGACGGCGGGCGCGGTGGTGGGACGCGAGCGGGCGGTGGAATTGTTTGAAGCCGCCTACGACGAGCACGCGCGCCGGCTCGCGAAACTTTACGCGAACATCGGAGCGCCACTGGCTTAAGACCGATGGGTGGCACGGGCGACCAGCCCGTCCCGCTGGGCCACTGACCCAGCGGAGTGAGAGGGAGCTTTCGCGGAACCATCAACGCCTGCCTTGCAACCAAAGCCCTCGAACCTCCGCCGGGCTGGTAGCCCGGCGGCACAGGCCAGTGGCCTGTGCTACCCAAGGACTTTCAGACTGGCTCTTAAAGTTCCGCCGCCCGCCGGACGATTATTGCAGCAGTGCGTATTCTCAATTTTTGCGTGCTCACCGCCATTGTGAGCCAGAGCGGAACTGTTTTTGGCAACGGCCTTTTCGACCACGGCACCGGCGCGCGCTCGCGCGGGGTGGCGGGCGCGGACACCGCGTGGTCGGACAGCGTGCTCAGTGCGATGCACAACAATCCGGCCAACCTCGACTCCGTGACCAACCGCTTTCTCGAATTCGGCGGCGCGGGCGGCCTCGCCTCCGGTGAGTACCGCAACTCCATCGGCGCCAAATCCTCGTTGCGAAATTCCTTCGGCGCGTGGCCGGAGGCGGCCTTCGGAATGCGCCTCAGTCCGCAGTGGGTTGTGGGCTTCAGTTTTGCGCCCCAGACCGCGCTGGAAGCGGAATGGAAATTCATCGACCCGCCCGGTGGCGCGGATGGCAACACGACCTACGGCCGGCAGACGCATCGTTCGCGCATCCTCGTCCTGCGCTCGGCGGCGGGCGCGAGTTGGTCGCCCGCCGAGACGCTTTCCCTCGGAGCCAGCGTGGGCCTGCTTTACAACGAGAACGAACTGCACGCGCCTTACATCTTCCAATCTCAGAAGGTGCTGCGCGGCGCGAAGGTGCTGCTTGATTTGGAAACCAGCGGCTACGGCTGGGACGCCGAGGCCGGCGCGGTCTGGCGTCCGCATCCGAAGTGGCAACTTGGCGTGAGCTACAAAACGCGCGGCGTGGTCAAGACCGACGGTGACGCGAGCGGCAATGCCGGCGTGCAGTTTGCGAACCTCGGTCTCGGCGGCGCGCGCCCGGATTTTCATTACGACGCCGAAGTGGAAAACGAGTTTCCGCAGACCGCGAGCCTCGGCGTGAGCTGGCAACTGCACGAACGCTGGCGCTGGCTCGGCCAGGTGGACTGGATCAACTGGAACGATTCCTTCGACACGCTCGAAGTGAAATTGCGCCACGGCAACAACGCCGATCTGAACGGCGTCGTCGGCTCCAGCGCGATGGAGGACCGCGCCCCGCTGGATTGGAACGACCGTTTTGTCTTCCGCACCGGCGTGGAATTCACCGCCTCCGAACACTGGCGGCTGCGCGGCGGCTACAGCTACGGACGCAATCCCGTGCCCGCCAGCACGCTCACGCCGCTCACCGCCGCGATCATGGAGCACACCATTGCGACGGGCGCGGGCTGGGAGAACAAACACTTCTCCGTGGACTTTTCCTACCAATGGAACATCCCGAACCGCGCGAGCGTGAACCGCAGCGACCTGCGCTCCGGTGAATACTCGAACAGCCGCGTCGAGGCCGGCGTGCATTGGTTCGGACTGATCGCGGGCGTGCGCTTTTGACGGGCGTGTCCTGAATGCTACGAGGTGGAACGGGTCCCGCCTGAGTCGGAAAAATCAGGACGCGCTCACCCGCCCGCCACGCCCTGCGCCCGCTCGGCGGGGGCTGGTTTTGTCGTGGCGCGACCAAACCCACTGCGGCGGCTTCCCAAAACATCCGGCGCCGCGTTAGTCTCGCGGCATGTTCCTCCTTCGATTGGTTGGCGTGGCGCTGGGCTGCGTGCTCGTGGCCGGCGCGACGCGCGCGGCGGACGCGCCCGCTCCGCGCGCGCTGCGCACAAATGACGTGGTCGCGTTCGTCGGCGGGTCGGATGTCGCGGCGGCACAGTTCACCGGGCATCTCGAAGCGCTGCTCGCGGTGAAATTTCCCGGCGCGCGCTTTCGCAACTTCGGCTGGGAAGGCGACACCGTGTTCGCGCGCCCACGCGAGATTGGTTTCCCGCCGCTCGCCGAACACCTGAAGCGCGCCGGGGCCACGGTGGTCGTGCTTCAGTTCGGCCGCACGGAAGTTCTGGGCAGCAAACACTCCGTCCAGAGTTTCACCGCCGCTTACGAGAAGTTGCTCGACGAATGCGCGAAACAAACCCCGCGCCTCGTGCTCGTCACGCCGCCGCCGTTCGAGCACGCGGGCGAACCTTTGCCGGACTTGTCCGGGTTCAACCGTAATCTTGCGGCGCAAGCCGAGGCCATCCGTGCCTTGGCGAAAAAGCGCGGCCTGTCGGTTATGGATTTGTTTTCCGAACTGCACGGCACGGCTCAGGAGCAACCGCGCCTCACGGACAATGGCTTGCAGCTTTCACCGCGCGGCCATGCGCTCGTCGCCGCCGCCTTCGCGCGGCAGCTTGGCTTTGGCGAAGTCGCCGCGCGTGCGGGCGATGTGAACGCGACGGGCGCATGGTCGAATCCGCAGTTTGATTATCTCCGCGCGGTCGTGATGCAAAAGAACCGCCTGTGGTTCGACTACTGGCGTCCGCAGAACTGGGCCTTCCTCGGCGGCGACCGCACCAGTCAGCCCAGCAGCCGCGATCATCGCGACCCGAAAGTGCGCTGGTTCCCGGCGGAGATGGAGAAGTTTGTCCCGCTCATCCGAGCGAAGGAAGACGAGATGGAACGGCTGGCTGCTCAACTGCGTGGAGGTGTGAAATGAAATGTCGAATGACGAATGACGAATGGCGAGGTGTAAGCCGCCGGTCCCCGTTTCACGATGATGCCAGGCGGCCTGCGGCGTTTATGGACTGCGGAACAATTCCCGCGATTTGGTTGCGCAGCGCATTCGCCGGCCAACGCTGGCTGTTCCTCCTCGCCCTGACGCTGCTCGTCTCCATTCGTCATTCGTCATTCGTCATTCCCGCCCACGCCGCCGACGCCGCCTCCGAACTCGCCTCCTTCCAACTCGCTGAAGGCTTCGAGATCAATCTCTTCGCCAGCGAAACGAACGGCGTGGTGAAGCCGATTCAAATCCGCTTCGACGTGCGCGGACGGCTCTGGGTCGTCGGCAGCGTCGTTTATCCGCAGATCGAACCGGGACAGAAGCCCGACGACAAGGTGCTCATTCTCGAAGACACAAATCACGACGGGCGTGCGGACCAGACGACGGTCTTCGCCGACGGCCTCATGATTCCCACCGGCCTCGAAGTGGTGGAGAACGGCTGCTACGTCGGTCACGGCCCGGAGTTGTTGCTCCTCAGAGACACCGATGGCGATGGTCGCGCGGACGAGCGACGCGTCGTGCTGCGCGGTTTCGGCACGGGCGACAATCATCAGAGCATCAACTCGTTTCTCTGGGGGCCCGGCGGCCAGTTGTTCATGTGCCAGGGGCTGCACATCCATTCGCACGTCGAGACGCCGTGGGGCTTGTCGTCATTGGAGCAGGCGGGCCTGTGGCGTTTGCGTCCCCGCCTGCTGAAGCTCGATGGTTTCTACGGCTCTGCGAATGAGCCGCAGAATCCTTGGGGCTGGATTTTCAACGACTGGGGCGAACCCATCGTGCTCGCGGGCAACAATCATTCGCACATTTATCCTGTGCCGGGCATGACCGCGCAGCACCGCGATGATCCGCCCGCGCTGATTTGGAAAAACGGCAACGGTCGCAAGTGCAGCAATGGCGACATCGTGGGCAACGCGCATTTTCCCGACGCGTGGCAAGGCGCGCTGATCGCGGGCGGCTACATCAACAACGCGATCTGGGCGTTGAAGATCAAAGAGGATAGCGCCGGCTTCGCGCTGGAAGATTTGCCGCCGCTGCTCAAGAGCACGAGCCGCAGCTTCCGTCCCGTGGATGCGAAGTTTGGTCCTGACGGCGCGCTCTACATTGCCGACTGGTCGAACCCCATCATCGGCCACTACCAGGCGAGCTTCCGCGATCCGAACCGGGACAAGACGCACGGGCGCATCTGGCGCATCACGGCGAAGGGCCGCGCGCTGACCACGCCGCCGCAACTCGCCAACACCACGGTCACGCGGCTGTTGGACAGTTTGAATTCACCAGACCGTTGGACGCGCCATCAGGCCAAGCGCGTGCTGGCCGACCGTTCGCCGGTGGTGGTGACGGCGGCGCTGAAGCCGTGGACGCAACGGGCCGGGCTTTCGGAACACGCGTTGAAAGAAGCGCTGGGGGTTTATCAAAGCCACGAGGTCGTCGCGCCGGAACTGGTGGCGCGACTGGCGCAGGCCAAGGAACCGGGCGCCCGCGCCTACGCGGCCAGTGTGATCAGCGCGTGGGCGGGGCGTCTGCCGAATGCCCTCGAACTGTTGCGTCCGCTCGCGACGGACGAACACCCGCGCGTGCGGCTGCAAGCGGTGGTGGCGTGCAGCTACCTGACGAATGCCGCCGCGATGGAAGTGGCCGCGAGCGCGGCGGATTTTCCCACGGACAAGTTTCTTGATTACGCACTGCGCCAGACGGTCTTCGCGCTCAAGCCGTGGTGGCTCCCCGCGTTGCGCGCCGGTCAGTTGAACACGGCGCAGCATCCCGCGCGCATGGCCATGCTGGTGCGCTCGGATGGCACGGCGGATGTGCGCCAGTCCTTGCGCGCGCTGCTCGAACTGCCGGCGACGGACAAGGCCGCGCGCGAAACCTACTGGCGCATTCTCGCCGACGTGGGCAGCACGAATGATCTGGCCGCAATGCTGAACACGGAGGAAGCCGCGATGCTCGCACGCCTGCTGCCCGTGCTCGGCACCGCCACGCGGGCGAGGCAGATTCGGCCGGCGGGCGATCTCGCGGCGGCGCTGCTGCCGAAAATCCACGGCCACGATGAGAAGCTGCGCGCCGAAGCCTGGCGGCTCGCGGGCGCATGGAAACTTTCGTCCCTCTCGTCCTTGGCCCAGGCGCTCGCGGCAGACACCAAAGCCAGTGACGACTTGCGGCGTGCAGCGGCGGAAGCGCTCGGCGGATTCGGCGACGAGGCGAGCCGCGCGGCATTGCAGCAACTGGCGCAGCAGGAAAATTCTCCCCGCGTGCAGTCCGCGGCCATCGTGGCCTTCAGCGCGCAGGATTTGAACGGCGCATCCCGTCTTGCCGCCACCGTGCTCGCGCGCGTCCCCGACGACACTGTGACCACTGAACTGTTTACCGCCTTCCTGCAACGCCAGCGCGGCGCGGAATCACTGGCCAGTGCGCTCGCATGGACTGCGCCGTCTGCGCACGCCGCTGAAGTTGGTTTGCGCGTGATGAATGCCAGCGGACGTCGCGAGGAAAATCTGGCGCGCGTGTTGAGCAAGCCGGCGGCGTCGAACGCGAAGATGTCGGCGCAGGAACTCGCAGCCTTTGCGGCGGAAGTTAAAACCAAGGGTGATGCGAAGCGCGGCGCGGAAGTTTATCAGCGCGCCACGTTGGGCTGCGTGGCGTGTCACGCGGTGAACGGGCAGGGTGGCAATCTCGGGCCCAATCTCAGTTCGCTCGGCAGCGCGCAACCGGTGGAGTTCATCGTGGGCGCGATTCTGGAACCGCAGAGGGAAATCAAGGAGGGCTACACGTCCATTGCCGTGACGACGAAAGGCGGCGATGAATTTCAAGGCCATCAGTTGCGCGAGACGAAGGAGGAGCTGGTGCTGCGCGACACATTGCAGAACCAGGAAGTGCGCGTGCCGCGCGCGACGATTCAGGAGAAGCGCGTGATTGGTTCCATCATGCCCCCCGGTCTGGCCGAGACGCTGACGCGCGAGGAGTTCCGAGACCTCGTGCGTTTTCTCTCCGAGTTGGGCCGGACGAAGTGACGGCGCGTGGCCGGCCCCATGAGTTCGCTCTTGGGGGGCGCATCCGGACATTGCCGCCGCAGCGCAGGTTTCCAAACCTGCTGAATGGCCGATTTCCAATCGGCAGGCGGGAGCAGGACGTGACGGCTAAGCTGATGACTCCAACGCCGTCTGCAATCGTTCGAGAAGCGGGAACTGCCGTTCCTTGATTTTTCTCCGTGCGGTCGCGAGCGGAAAAAACTCCGCGCGATCCACCTCGGAAAATTCCTGCATGAGGCCCGAGTCCGGGGGCCATTCCATCGTGTAGGTGTTGCTGGAGATGGGGGCCGTGCAGTCGCCTTCGAAAGCCCAGGCGTGAACCCACTTGCCGCCCTTTTGCTGGATGCAGCCGAGCGGGAGAAACGGTCCGTGCGGTTCCAGCCCTGTTTCTTCGTGAAACTCGCGCCGGGCCACTTCGAGCAAGGGTTCGTCGCGATTCGGCTCGCCCTTGGGAATCGTCCAGTGACCATCGTCCTTTTTCGCCGAGTACGGCCCGCCCGGATGGGCGAGAAAGAATTCGAGTTCACCGCCGCGGCGACGATACATGACCAGACCTGCGCTGATGCGTGGCATGGGAGGAATCAAACTGTGCCCGCGACGAAAGTGCAATTGTGCGGTGTGATTCGGGCGCACTGATGCCCACCGGCATTTTTCTTCCCTCGCCATTTTTTTTCGCCAACACTCCGCCTCCCTGAAAATGAAAAAGAAAGCCACGAAGAAAAGTTCCGGCACCAAGAGCAACGAACGCTTTTACTCCGCGCAGGTCGTGGACGGCGTCGAGCGCGCGGCGAGTCGCGCGATGCTTTACGCGACCGGCTTCAAGGAGGCAGATTTCCGCAAGCCGCAGGTCGGCGTCGCTTCTACCTGGAGCATGGTCACGCCGTGCAACATCCACATTGATCAGCTCGCGGTGAGCGTGGCGCAGGGCATCAACGAGGCCGGCGGCAAGGCCGTGGTCTTCAATACCATCACCATTTCCGACGGCATCTCGATGGGCACGGAGGGCATGAAGTATTCGCTCGTGTCGCGCGAGGTGATCGCGGACTCCATCGAGACGGTCGTGGGCTGCGAAGGTTTTGACGGCGTGGTCGCCATCGGCGGCTGCGACAAGAACATGCCCGGCTGCATCATGGGTCTGGCGAAGCTGGATCGTCCGGCGATCTTTGTTTATGGCGGCACCATTCTGCCGGGCGATTACAACGGCACGCCGGTGGACGTCGTCTCCGTGTTCGAGGCCGTGGGCAAGAACGCGGCGGGCAAGATGACGGACCAGGAAGTTCACGATCTCGAAGCCGTGGCGATTCCAGGCGCGGGTTCCTGCGGCGGCATGTACCCGGCGAACACCATGGCCTCGGCGTTTGACGCGCTGGGCATGAGTTTGCCGAACAGCTCCGCGCAAGCGGCCATCTCTGGCGAGAAGACGAGCGACTGCGAACGCGCGGGCGCGGCGGTGTTGAATCTCATCAAGCTCGGCATTCGCCCCAGCGACATCATGACCAAGAAG
>JANOAY010000428.1:0-2007 GCA_031411375.1 Pedosphaera sp.
CGAGACAGGCGCGCTGGCGGAAAAGAACACGCGCCGATAACCGCCCGACGGCACCACCGAGCCGGCGGGGAAAACCCAGCGGCGCGGCACGGCCACGTTATCCGAAAGACTGGAGTCGCCCAAGTCCACCGCACTCGCCGACGGGTTGAAAAACTCCACCCAGTCCGGCGTGGAACCGTCGGGCTCTTCGACGTTCGAGTTGTTGGCGAGGACTTCGTTAATCCGCAGTCCGGCGGTCGCAGCGCTGTTCGTCACCACTTCGAGCTTCGCGCCGAAATAAACGTCGGCGCTGCCCGCCGTGCCTTGGTGAATCTCGACGGCGATGAGGTTGGTGCCGGTGAAGATGTTGGTCATGGGCAGCGGAATGGACGTGAGCTCCGGCGGCGGTCCCGAGACAAAGGTGGCGAGCGTGGCGTAAGTGACCGGCCCGGCGGCGAGGTTGTAGCGGTAGGCTTCCTGCCCGTTCATGTAGAGCACGACGCCGTCATCCGTGAAATGCGAGAGCAGCAGCGTGGAACCGGCGAGCGAGGCGGGGAAAACAAACTGGCTGCGGAAATAAAATGTGATGCGTCCGTTCGACACGGTGAGAAACGTCTGCACCGGCTCGGTGATGCCCGAGGCGCTGCCGAACGCGCCCGGCCCGGACTGCCACGTCGTGTCGTTGTAATTCGTCACGTTCCACGCCACGCCGTCGAGGTTGCTTGTCTGGTTGAAACGCCACGAAGCGTTGTAAGCCATCACACTGAGCGTGCCGGATCCGCCGCCGCCCGCCGGACAAAGATTCCCCGCACCAGGCGACGGCGCGGCGAGGAAGACAAAATTGTTCACGCCATTCCCGCAGCGGCCCTGCGACACGTTCGGCGTCTGCGGGCCGTAGCTCACGCTGTCAATGACCGTGAGCGACGGATCGAAGAGCGCGATCTCACCCAGGTCGCTCGACAGCGAGAAGTTCAAATGATCCGCGCCCGCGCCGGTGTTTTCGTCCGCGATCATCGCCACGAAAGAATTCGACTGGATGAACGTGAGCGGCGGCACCGGATTGCGCGTGGGCCAGCCGATTAATTCATCAGTGAAAAAGCAGCCGCCGAAATCCACGGGCAGCGCGAGCGGGTTGTAGAGTTCCACGAAATCCTCCGCGAACGGCGGCGTGCCGGCGGTGAGCCATTCGTTGATGCGCAGCGCGCTGCGGCTGCCGGTGGCGGCGGCGCTGTTCGCGCCGGGGAACGTGGGCGTGCAAAGTTTCCATTCGCCCGAATTGCCAAAGCGGCCCACGGACAAATCGGCGAGCTGCAAACCGAACACCACCGAGTCCAGCACCGTGTTGCTCGTGGCGTGGAAAAGATAAACGCCCTCGCCGCTCGCGCTCAGGCTGAAGCCGGTGTGCAAGCCGCCGCTGCCGTCCTCGTTGTTCGCGAAGACATGGAGGTAGCCGCCCGCCGCGATGGTGGTGTTGGTCGGGAAGGTGAACTTGTTCGGGTTCAACGGATCGTCCGTGAGCCGCAGCCCGCCGATGTTCACCGGCGAGCCGCCTTCGTTGAACAGTTCGATCACGTCGGGAAAGGTGCCGACGTGATTGAGCGCATTGGTGTTCTGCGCCAGCACTTCGTTCAGGCGCACGGCGGGCGTGGCGGTGTTCACGATCCAGATCGCGGAAACCGTCGGCGTGTTCGTGCTCTGCCACGCGCCCGCCGCGCTTTTGCCGATCACGGACACGGTGTTCGTGCTGCCGTTCGCGAGTCCGGCGAGAGAGATGGTTGTCCCGACCGGCGTCTCCGCGCCATACGCGCCGTTGTTCAGCGCGAAGCGGTAGCTTACCACGTTCGAACCGCCGACCGTCAGCATCGCGGTCGGGAACGGCGTGGGCGAGCGCGGTGTGCCGGTGACGGTCGCGTTGGGTGGCGGCGGGTTCACGGCGAAGTAGGCATCCAGCACGCCCTGCACGTAGCTGCGCCGCCCGTCCATCCACGTCTTCATCGTGCTGATGGTGCCGACGGGCATGTAGAAGCC
>JANOAY010000429.1:0-5397 GCA_031411375.1 Pedosphaera sp.
CCGCTCATCGCGCACGTCGTCGAGCAAGCTGGGTTGCGTGGCGAGTTTCACGAAGACTTCCTGAAGCACATCGCGCGTGTCCGCCTCGCTGCGCGTGAGGTTCAACACGAACGAGAACAACGCCTGGGCATGGGCGTCGTAAATTCGCGCGAGTTCGAGAGCCATTCTCAATGAGACAAAGCTGCCGGGGAAAGTTGTCTAGGAAATTTCGTTTCGTTACCCTCGCGCGGCATGGCTCAAACTCGATGGCTCCTGGCGTTCTCGTTTTTGCTGATGACGACGATGGTGGACACAATGCTTGCCGCCAACGCCGAATCGCCGCTCGAACTGCGCATCGACTTCGCGCGTACTAACGGCACGCTTCGCGCGCTGCACGGCATCAATCGCGGGCCGCGCGTCGCGGGCGGATTCATTGACCTGACCAACGAGCATCGCGCGCTCGGGATTCCCTTCACGCGCCTGCATGATTCGCAATGGCCGGGTGGCAACGTGGTGGACATTCATGCGGTGTTCCCGGATTTCGCGCGCGATCCCGAGCAGGCCGCGAGCTACGACTTCTTGCGCACGGACGAGTATCTGGATTCCATCCGGCGCACGGGCGCGCAGATGGTTTATCGCCTCGGCGAAAGCATCGAACACGAGACGATCAAGAAGCATGTGCATCCGCCGCGCGATCTGGAAAAGTGGGCGCGCATCTGCCTTGGTGTCATCCGTCATTACAACGAAGGCTGGGCCAACGGCGCGCGCCACGGCATCCGCTACTGGGAAATCTGGAACGAGCCGGAGAATCGCCCCGTAATGTGGAGCGGCACGGATGAGGATTACTTCCGGCTCTACCGCATCACGTCGCGTGCGATTAAGAAGGAGTTTCCGCAACTCGAAATCGGCGGCCCCGGGGTCGGACACTCCGGTCAGTTCGTGAAGGGCGAGTTCCGGGCGTCCGAGTTCGTGACGAACTTTCTCACGCTCTGCCGTCGCGAAGCGCTGCCGCTCGATTTCTTTTCGTGGCATTGCTACACGGACGATCCGGCGGAGTTGGTGCAACGCGCCCGCGCCATCCGCCAGTTGCTCGACCGTCACGGTTTCACCGCAACGGAAAGTCACTTAAACGAATGGAACTTTCTGCCCGGCAACACTTGGAAGCCGATTGGCAAATCGAGCGGCACGCCAGAATCACGGCAAAAATTCTACGAGGAGATGGCCGGCCCGGCGGGTGCAGCGTTCACGGCTGCTGCGTTGATGCAACTTCAAGACGCGCCGCTCGACATGGCAAATTTCTTCCACGGCGCCAACGGCCCGTTCGGCCTGTTCAACGAGCACGGCGTGCGGCAGAAGAATTATTTCGCGGTGCTGGCGTTCAATACCTTGTTGCGCACGCCGCGTCGCGTGACCATCAGCGCGCCGACCAAGCAACTGACCGTCGCGGCGGGAATCAACGCGGAGCACACGGAGGCCAACGTGCTCATCAGCAATCCCGCGCTCTCGCCCGCCTTGTTGCGGCTGGTTAGTTCCAACCTGCCGTGGAGCGGGGAAGCGCGAGTGACGGTGCGCGTAGTGGATGAGACGCATTTATTCACGGAGCTGTCCGGCGTCACGATGCGCGATGGCGTCGTGGAGTTTTCGCTGCGCCGTTCTTCTGTGGCGCTGATTACTTGGCGCAAGGCTCCGTAGTCAGGAGCAGCGGACAGCCATGTCCGCTGTTTGCTCAATCGCCCGGGCAAGACCGACTGCGGACTCGGCGGTCCGCTACTCCTTTCTCGCGCCGCACATCTTCCTTGTCCCCTCGCGATGCTTTCGCGCAACGTGCGCGCGCTTCGTATGGAACTATTGCTCAAATTGATCGACATGGTGCTGCACATTGACCGGTACCTCGGGCCGCTCGTGGAGGAGTACGGGGCTTTGGTGTATGCGCTCATGTTCCTCGTGATTTTTTGCGAAACGGGCCTGGTCGTTACGCCCTTCCTGCCGGGCGACTCACTGCTGTTCGCCCTTGGCGCGGTCTGTGCGCTCGCGCCGCCGCACAATCTTGATCTGATGACGCTCATGGCTCTGCTCATCGTCGCCGCCATCCTTGGCGACACGGTGAACTACTGGATTGGGGCGAAGCTGGGACCGAAGATTTTTCGCGGCGAGAACGTGCGCTTCCTGAACCGCAAGCATCTCGAACGCGCGCACGAGTTCTACGAACGCTACGGCGGCAAGACCATCATCCTCGCGCGCTTCATGCCCATCGTCCGCACCTTTGCGCCGTTCGTTGCGGGCATGGGCAAGATGACTTATCCGCGCTTCATGACTTACAACGTGGTGGGCGGCATCGTGTGGGTCGTGTCGTTTCTGCTGCTCGGATTTTTCTTCGGCAACCAGCCCATCGTGAAGAAGAACTTCGGCCTCGTGATTATCGGCATCATCATTCTCTCCATCCTGCCCGCCGTGATCGAAATCTGGCGCGAGTTGCGGAAGAAAAAAGCCTGACGCCACGGCGCGCGGCCTCAGAGCTTTTTGTCACCATCCCCACCTTTGAGCCTTTTGTTTTTGAATCCTGAAGGGATTCAGATAATCCAGCCCAGCGTTGCGTCGCCGAGACGCTACGCTGGGTGGCAATGTGATGATGTCATGAAACCTGCGAGGGTTGAATCATGGGCGCGGGGCCACGGGAATTGATGCAACCCTTGCAGGGTTGAAGAAATGTTTAGGCACGAGAACCCAGGGTAGCTCGCTGACTCGCAACCCTGGGCTGATTTACTTCCATCCTTTCAGGATGGGGCCATGGAGAGTTCACAGCGCCAGCAGCAGCCTCTTAATTTCCTTCAACCGCCCCGCAGCATCGCGCTTGGTCATACGCGGCAGGCGCCCGCCGAAGGTCAGCAGATCGCCACGGCGCGTAATGAGCAGCTTGTCTTCTCTCGTCTCGATGCTGCTCACGTCCTTGTCGCTCGCGAGGACTTTCAATTCGGCGACTTGCAAGAGCATCTCCGCCGGGCGGGGCAGGGGGCCGAAGCGGTCGCGCAGCTCACGCGTGAGTTCTTCGAGGCCGCGCTTCTCGGTCGTCTGCGCCAGCTTGCGGTAGGCTTCGATGCGCAGGCGCGAGTCAGTAATGTAATTCAGCGGCAAGTAGGCTGGTGTACGCGGGATCGGTGGCGCGGCGCGCTCGTCCTCCGAATCATCTTCGTAATCCGAATACGTCGCCGTCTCACGCGGCACGCTGACGGTGAAGCCCGGCGACCTTGGACTTTGGACCTCGGACTTTGGACTCGCCGGTTCTTCGACGACTTCCGCCGGATCATTCACGATGAAATCAATCCGCGCCTGCACCTCGACGCGCGGCTTCACCTTCTGGCCCTTGAGCGAACTCACGCTCTGCTTGAGCAACTGGCAGTAAAGATCAAAGCCCACGGCCGTGATGTGGCCGCTCTGCTGCGAGCCGAGCAAATTGCCTGCGCCGCGAATCTCCAGGTCGCGCATGGCGATTTTGAAGCCGCTGCCGAGCGACGAGTATTGCTTGATGGCGCTGATGCGTTTGCGCGCATCGGCGAGCAGTCCCGCGTGACGCGGCAGCAAGAGGTAGGCGTAGGCCTGATGCTTGTAGCGCCCGACCCGTCCGCGCAGTTGGTAAAGGTCGCTGAGCCCGAAGCGGTCCGCGCGATCAATGATGATGGTGTTGGCGTTTGGAATATCGATGCCGCTCTCGATGATGGTCGTGGAGAGCAGTACGTCGGCCTCGCCGTTGACGAACTTGGTCATCACTTTTTCCAAATCATCGCCCGGCATCTGGCCGTGGCCGATGGCGAGGCGCGCGTGCGGCACGAGTGTCCGTAATTTCAGCGCCACCGCCTCGATGTCATGCACGCGGTTGTGCAAGTAGAAGACCTGGCCCTGCCGGTTCAACTCACGTTGGATGGCGTCGCGAATCACGCGCTCATCGTACTGCGTGACGATGGTCTCGACGGGCAACCGATCCTGCGGCGGCGTCTCGATGGTGCTCATGTCACGCGCGCCGGTGAGCGCGAGGTAGAGCGTGCGTGGAATCGGCGTGGCGCTGAGCGTGAGCACGTCCACAAGCTGCCGGAGCATCTTGAACTTCTCCTTGTGCATCACACCGAAGCGCTGCTCCTCATCAATGACCACGAGGCCGAGGTCTTTGAACACGATGTCGCTCTGCACGAGCCGGTGCGTGCCGATGACGATGTCCACGCCGCCGGTCGCGAGCTGTTCGATCACGCGCTTGGACTCGCGCGCGGTGCGGAAGCGCGAGAGCAATTCCACGCGCACGGGATAATCC
This sequence comes from Pedosphaera sp., assembly GCA_031411375.1. Lineage (GTDB taxonomy): Bacteria > Verrucomicrobiota > Verrucomicrobiia > Limisphaerales > SIBH01 > JANNGC01. The sequence continues at coordinate 4,280 of JANOAY010000429.1, forward strand.
GCCATGCGCTCGCGGAAGTTGTTGAAGTGCTGCTGCGCGAGGACCGTCGTGGGCACGAGGATGGCAACCTGCTTGCCGCCCATCACGGCCTTGAACGCAGCGCGGATGGCCACTTCGGTTTTGCCGTAGCCAACGTCGCCGCAAATCAGGCGGTCCATCGGTTTGGGCAATTCCATGTCGCGCTTGGCCTCAATGATGGCGCGCATCTGGTCAGGCGTTTCCTCATACACGAATGAGCCTTCAAACTCGCGCTGCCAGGTGTTGTCCTCGGGATAAGCGTGGCCGGGCTGCGATTCGCGCGCGGCCTGGATGCGGAGCATTTCCGCCGCGATGTCGCGCACGGCGACTTCGGCCTGCGCCTTGGCCTTGGCCCAACGCGCGCCGCCGAGTGTGTTGAGCGGCGGACGCGCCTTGCCAGTGCCAACGTACTTGCTGACGAGATGCGCCTCGCTGACCGGCACGTAAAGTTTCGGCGCCGGCTGCGCGGGATCGTTCGCGGCGTATTCGATGGCGAGGCATTCCTGGCCGCTGGTGCGCCGAGATTTTTCCGTCTTCTTCAGTCCCGCGCCTTGATCAAAAATTTGCAGACCCAGAAACCTTCCAATGCCGTGCTGGACGTGGACGACGTAATCGCCTTCCTCGAACTCGGTGAAATCAATGTCGAGCAACGAGCGCGAAGTGGCGGCGTGCGGCGACTTGAGCCGGCGCGGGCGCTGGACTTTGTAGCGTCCGAAAATCTCCGCGTCGGTGACGACGACGAGTTTGGCTTCCTCGTGGATGAAGCCGCGCGAGAGGGTGCCGAGGTGGGTGAAGGGTTGAGAGTTGAGAGTTGAGAGTTGAGGGGCGGCAGAAGGAACAAGTTCCTGCCAGATTTCCTCGAACCGCTGCCGCTCGCCCGCCGTGTTGCAGAAGACATGGACGGCGAAACCCTGCCGCAGCCAGCGGTGGAGTTGCGCGAAGAACTCGCGCCGCTGCGCCTCCGCGACCTGCACCTCCGCCGCGCGCTCGGTGATGGGGCGGAAGGCGTCGAGGCTTTGAAACATTCCATCGACCTGCGACAGGCCACCCTCGGATGATTCTTCAGCGTTCGGCAGCACGCTATCCGTGGCCAGTCCGTC
>JANOAY010000430.1:0-1731 GCA_031411375.1 Pedosphaera sp.
GAAATTCAGCGCATCTTTGCCCGCGAAAAGCGTCACCACTTTCACTGGCAACCTTGGTTTGCTGAAAGTCGGAATTTCTCTTTCCTCAAACAAGGTGACGCTTTCTTGGCCAGTTGCGGCCCTCGGTTTCAAGCTGCAAACCACTGATCAACTCACCTCTACCTACTGGTCTGATGTCACCATCGCTCCCCTGACAAGCGGCGATCAAAAAATCGCCACCTTCGAGGCTGGTGAGCAGACCCTTTTTTTTCGTCTGAAGAAATAACAATCCACAATCCAGAAAGCACCACGACCCAATGAAAATCCAACCAATCCTGTCGGCGCTAACGGCTCTGGCAGTCGGCATAGCCGTATTCGGCGTGACCGGCTGCAACAAGTCGGATCACGAACACAGCGATAGCGACGGCCACACGCATCAATACACCTGCCCGATGAAGGAACATTCCGATGTTCTTCAGGACAAACCCGGCAACTGCCCCAAGTGCGGCATGAAGCTGGTGGAGAAGAAATGAGCCGTATGCGACATCGCTCTGTCATCCCGCGCTCCGGCTTCCCGGCCGCACTCGCTTTGCTCGTCCTCGCCATTCTTGTGCCGACGGCCCGCGCGCAAACGCCGCGCTTGTTGGACGCGGCGTATCTCGATGCGTTGCGCGCCGAGGTTCGCACGAATCATCCGACCGTTGCCGCAGCGCAAGCGCGCGTGCAGGCCGCCGAAGCGGGGGTGCGCGCGGTGCGGCTGTGGGAAGACCCGATGGCGGGTGTCGCGGTCATGGCTGCCGAGCGCGATAAGCGCCGCGATGACGGCGACTTGATCATTGGCGCCGAGCAGGCGTTGCCGCGCCGTAAACTCTATGAGGCGCGCAAGGCGAGGGCGACCGCCGAACGATCCATCTTCGAGGCGGAGACACGCTCCGCCGCGCTGACCTTGGAAACGCTCGTCGCGCAAGCCGTCATCGAACTGGCGCTCATGGATGAAATGCTCGCCATTCAAACGAACCAGTTGGCGTGGCTGGAGAGCATGGCGGCCAACGCGCGCGAAAAGCTCAAAGACCCCATGGGCAACGTCTCCGAACCGTTGCGAATTGAAAGCGAAGTGGCGCAGGAGCGGCAGAAGATTGATTCGACCCGGCGGCAGCGTGTGCGGCTGATGCAGCAGCTCAACATTCTCCTGGGCCGCGCGGCGGACTCACCGTGGCCGGTGCTGCGCTTGCCGGAATCGGCGAGCCTGACGCCCGCGCTGGCGGAGGAGTTGAGCCGTCTCTTCCAAGTGAACCCGATGCTTCAGGCGATGCTCAACACCGCCAACACCGCCAAGTCGGAAATCGAAATCGCGAAGCGAGAGCGCAGTCCGATGTTTTCATTCGGCGTTCAGTCCAGCGTGTATTCGGGCGGGGATTTTCGCCAGGCCACGGTGGGCGCGAAGATGACGCTGCCGTGGTTCAACAACTCGGTCTATCGCGCCAACGCCGAGCGCGCCCGGCAGCAGCAGGTCGCGGCGGAGCGCGAAGTCGAGGCGCTCGGACGCAAGCTGCGCGGGGAGATTGTTGCGGCGCACACCGAGGCCGAAAATTCGGCGCATCAGGCTGGCACATTCTCCACCGAAGTGATTCCGCGCGCGCAGAAGGCGGCCGAGTCCACGCAGAACGCCTGGATTAGCTCCAAGGCCAGCCTCCTCGAAGTCCTCGAATCACAGCGCGGGTTGTTGAATGCGCGGCTGGAGGAACGCCGCTT
>JANOAY010000431.1:0-17893 GCA_031411375.1 Pedosphaera sp.
CGGGTCGGAGACCGGCGTTCCACAGGCTCACTTCATGGACGCTTCCAGCACTTGCACGTCCGTCAGCAAGGTGGCCGTCTTGATCAGCCGGCAGAATTCTTTTTTCGTCACTTCGCGATGATGGCCGTCGCGACTGGCGAGGTTCGGAAACTCCTTGTAGCCGACTTTCAGGCGCTCCAGTTGCGTGATGCGGAGATACTGCGCGCCGGATTTCCAGACCTGACCTTGCGTCAATTTCATGCGCGAGAGGATACGGAGCGCCGGGCGGTTGGCGAGCGTGAGATGCGATGAAGTGTCGGCCTGGCACTGGATGCCGGGTCAGCGCAGCGGTGCGGACGGACTCGACACAGGAATGTGTCTCCACCGGCCGGCTGGAAAGCCGGCGTTACGCCGTAACGCCGGTTTTCCAACCGGCAGGTTCCGAGACTTTCCAGTCTCGTGTCGGCGGCCCCCGGCACGCCCAGACCCGCTCCGTAATGGAGGAAATTTGAGGTTGCGTTCAAAGCGTTCGCCGTTACGCTGCCGCGCTCGAAAATGTCATGAATCCTGAACTCGCCAAACAAGCCCTTGCCAAAGTCGGCAACCCGAACGTCCTCGTGAACCTCGTCTCCCGGCGCGTTCGCCAACTCAACGCCGGCGGCTGCGGCATGGGCCGTCCGCTCGTCAGCGACACCGCCAATCTCGGCCTCGGCGACATCGCCCTGCTCGAAATCATCCACGACAAGGTCGGCTACGATTTGCCCGAGGAAAACGTCCTCGTGGAAGCCAAGCCCAAGCGCAAGCGCCGGAGCTAGGACGAGTTGCAGGTGGCAGGTTGAAAGTTGCAGGTGAGCGCCCGGTTGAACCTGCAACCTTCAACATTCAACCTTCAACCCAGATGTCCGACATCGTTTCCAATCCCAAGGCCCGGCGCGATTACCACATCGTGGAGACGTTCGAGGCGGGCATCGTGCTGCACGGCACGGAAGTGAAATCCTTGCGCGCCGGCAAGGCCCAGATCGCGGACGCCTTCGCGCGCGTGGAGAAGGACGAAGTCTGGCTCCACAACGCGCACATTGACGAGTTCACGCACGGCAACCAGTACAACCACGTTCCCAAAGCTCCGCGCAAACTTCTCCTGAACCGCAGCGAGATTCGCAAACTCTTCGGCCTCGCCTCCATCAAAGGCAACGCCATCTTCCCGCTCTCGCTTTACTGGAAGAACGGCCGCGTGAAAGTGGCGCTCGGCGTGGGCAAGGGCAAAGTCGAGTTTGACAAACGCGCGGACATCAAGGACCGCGAGTCGGATCGGGATTTGAAACGCGCGACGATGCATCTGTTGAAGGGGCGTGGGACCAAGCGGTAGTCGCTGGGTGCGCGGGTTTGCCACCCGCCGCAATTTCTGTGAGCGAACGGTATCCGCAGATTCCTGCCTCTTCCGCTTGAGCACGTTGCTGCGGATGACCAACCCGCGACCGTCAAATTAAGCTCCCTCCCGCCAGACGGAAAAGTTGCTTTGGCGTCACCAAGCTGTCACCTTGCCCAGAATTACCCCGCGACCAAAGCGCCGTGTTCAGCGCATTTTACGACGGGAGATTTCACTCAACTATGAAGCATTGCCTGAAAGTTCTGTGCCTTGGCGTCCTCCTCGCCTCGGCGCTCGTATCTTCCGCCGCGCCAGCCACGGTGCGGATGCTCACGCAGCATAATTATCTCCCCGGTCTGCCCGTGCTCGTGCGCGTGGACACCTTCGCGGCGAACGGCGCGCGCGACCGTGAGACGTGGGACAGCATGGCCACGCTCTCGGCGGATGGTGGCGTCACGCTCTCGACGAACCAAATCGCGCTCCGCAACGGCATGGGCAGCGCGCTCGTGACATTCACGGGCGGCGGCGATTTCAATCTCACCGCGTCCATCGGCGGCGTGCAGACGGTGCGCGCGCTCCGCTCGGCAGCGGGCGATCCGGTGACGAAAGTGGGCGGCACGTTGAGTGGCGGGAGCAGCACCTGGTCGGGAATCATCGCCGTGACCAACGATCTCACGATCACGAACCACATCCTCACCATCCAGTCGAACACGCTGGTCCTGTTGCGCGGCACGAACGCGGGCGCCGCCGGCGCGGATATTTTCGTGAACGCCAACGCCTCGATCCAGTCGCTCGGCACCGAGGCGCATCCCGTCACGTTCACTTGTACAAATGCTTTCGCGACAAACCGCTGGGGGCAGATTCGCCACAACTCCTCGCTCGCCTCGCTCTACCGCCACACGTCTTTTCACCGCGCGGGCCGTGCGCCGGGCGAGGGCCACACCGGCCAGGCTCCGGCCATCCGTCCTGACGGCACGACGCTGACCTTCGAGAGTTGCAGCATCACGGACTTGTGCGAGCCGTCCTCGACCGCGCCGGGTTACGGCACGCCGGGCAAGGTGATGTTCGCGAACAATTCCATTCTCACGTTCAACGATTGCCTGTTTCAGCGCGCGCGGATGGGGCCGGAGATTCAAGGCTCTTCGCTGCTTTTCACCAACGGCTCCATCATGGACACGCGCGGGCCGGATGATGGCGACGGCATTTATCTCCACGACCAGCAAGTGGGGCAGATCATCAAGCTCGTGGACTCGGTGATCGCGGCGGGCGACGACGACGGCATTGACACGCTCAGTTCCATCGTCACGGTCGAGGGCTGCATCCTGCGCGACTGGGCGAGCACGGTGGAGGACGCAAAGGCCATCAGCGGCTTCAACGGCGTGGTCAATGTGCATCGCTGCCTGATCACGGACAGCACCGTGGGCATCGCGGCCAAGGCCGGCGCGGGCGTCCCCATCCGCGTGAACGTGACCCAGACCACGATGGTCGGGAACTTGACGAACGTCATCGCCGCCTTCAAAGCGAACGCGCCGGGGCCGGTCATTGATTTCCGCATCACGAACTGCGTGCTCTGGGGTGGCAATCCGATTCACTCGGACTTCGAGCCGCTCAGTTCCAACTCGACGAACTTCACCATCCGTTACACCGACACCGGCGAGCCGTGGACGGGCACGGGGAACATCAATAGCGATCCGCTCTTCTTGAACGCGGCGGGGAAAAATTTCCGCGTGCAGATCGGTTCGCCGGTCATCAATACGGGCCAGCCCGGCTCGCCGCTTGATGCGGACGGCACAACGGCGGACATGGGCGTGTTCCCGTTCTTGACGAATCCTGATCCGCTCATCGCGTTCAGTTCCAACTGGCGCTATCTAGACAAGGGCACGGATCAGGGGACGAACTGGATCGCGCGCGCCTTCGACGACAGCTCGTGGTCGAACGGCGTCGCGCAGCTCGGCTACGGCGACGCACCGGCGGACGAGGCGACCGTGGTCAGCTTCGGCTCCGATCCGCTCAACAAATACATCACCACCTATTTCCGCCGCGAGTTCACGGTGCTGAATCCGTCCGAGTTCACGAACCTCGTCGCGCGCCTGCTCTTCGATGACGGCGGCGTGGTGTACTTGAACGGCACGGAAATTCTCCGCACCAACGTCGCGCCCGGCCAGGGCTACCTGACGCCGGCTTTCGCCACGGGCGAAAACAGTCTCGCGACCAACTCCGCCTCGCCCGCGCTGCTCGTCACGGGCACGAACGTCCTCGCCGTGGAGATTCACCAGCAGCTGGCGACCAGCAGCGATTTGAGCTTTGATTTCGAGTTGCGCGGCGAGCGGACGATTACCGGCAACCAGCCGCCTTCCGTCAGCATCACTTCGCCCGGCGAAGGCACGGGCTTCATCACGCCCGCGAACATCGCCATCAACGTCAGCGCCACGGACGATGTGGCGGTGACGAACGTCTCGTTCTTCCAGAATGGCGCGCTGCTCTGGCAGACCAACGCCGGGCCGTACGTCTTCAACTGGACCGGCGTGACCGTGGGCAGCTACGCGCTCACGGCGCGGGCCACGGACGGTGCGGGACTGGTCAGCACTTCCACGGCGGTCAACGTCACCGTGTCCGTGCCCAGCACGGCGGTGACGAACATTTTCATCGGCTACAGCAACGTGTGGAAGTATCTCGACAACGGCACCGACCAGGGCGTGGCCTGGCGCACCAACACCTTCAACGACAACGCGTGGACGAACGGCCAGGCGCAGCTCGGCTACGGCGACGGCGATGAGTTCACCGTGGTCCAGGACAACCCCACGCCGGGCTACAACTCCGCCGACCCCGACAAATACATCACCACCTACTTCCGCAAGAAATTCAGCGTCACGAATGCCATCGCCTTCACGAACATGTCGTTCCGCATGATCCGCGATGATGCGGCGGTGGTGTATCTGAATGGCGCCGAAATTTTCCGCACCGTCAATCTGCCCGCCTTTCCTGCGGCCATTCTCTTCAGCCAGCCCGCGACTGCCAACGCCACGGAGCCGAATGCCGTGGACATCGTGAGTTTCAACGGAGCCTTGGGCCTGCTCGAAGGCACCAACCTCCTCGCCGTGGAAATTCATCAGCAGTCGCCGGCCAGTTCCGACATCAGCTTCGAGTTGCAACTCACCGGCATCCGCACCGCCGACACGAACGCGCGGCCCATCGTCTCGATCAGCGCGCCGGCGGAGGGAACGATCTTCGGCACGCCCGCGTCGCTGGCCGTCACCGCCAGCGCGTTCGACACCGACGGCACCGTGACCAACGTGGCCATCTTCGTGAACGGCGTGAAGCTCGGCGACGACACCGTCGCGCCCTACACGCTGACTTCGAACACGCCGCCGCCCGGCGCGTACGCGCTCGTGGCCGTGGCGACGGACAACGTCGGCCTTTCGCAAACGTCCGCCGTGGTCAACGTGACCGTGAACACGAACACTGCGCCGCCCGCGGTCTTCGCCAAAGCACCCGCGCCCGGCAGCGTGACCAATCTCACCACGCTCACGGTGACATTCAGCAAGGCGGTCACGGGCGTGAACGCGGGCGACCTGCTGCTCAACGGAACACCGGCCACGGGACTCAGCGGCAGCGGCAGCAATTACACCTTCACGTTCCCGCAGCCCGCGTATGGCGCGGTGGCGGCGACGTGGGCGAGCGCGCACGGCATCACGGATTTGTTCACGCCCGCCGCCGCCTTCAACACCAACAGCGCAGGCGCGAACTGGAACTACACCTTGAACGACGCGGTGCCGCCGACGATCAGCGCGATCAATCCCGTGGCCGGTTCCACGGTCGCGGCGCTCACGTCCATCGCGGTCACGTTCAGCGAGCCGGTCTCGGGCGTGAACCCGGCTGACTTGCTGATCAACGGCGCGCCCGCCAGCAGCTTCGGCGGTTCCGGCGCGGGGCCGTACATATTCTCGTTCGCGCAACCGCCGCAGGGCGTGGTCAACGTGACGTGGGCGGGTGCGCCCGGCATTCAGGACGCGAGCGCGAATCCCTTCGCGCCCGTGCCGTGGAGCTACACGCTCGACACGAACGCCTCGGGCGTCGTGATCTCAGAAATCATGTACCACCCGTCGTCCGAGAACGTGCTGGAGGAATACATTGAGCTGTTCAACAAAGGCGCGGGCGCGGTGAGCCTGAACGGCTGGAAATTTTCGGCGGGCGTCAGCTTCACGTTCACAAACGCCTCGATTCCGGCGGGCGGGCGTCTCGTCGTGGCGGCGAACGTCGCCACGTTCACGAACAAATATCCCGGCGTGACCAACGTGACCGGCAACTGGACCGGCACGCTCCGCAACCAGGGCGAGGACATTGATCTCGACGACGCGAACGGCGACCGCGTGGACAGCGTGGAGTACGCGGACGAGGGCGACTGGGCGGTGCGCCAGCGTGGGCCGAATGATCCGGGCACGGGCGGCCAGCCGCATCGCGGGTGGGTTTGGTTCAAGCGGCACGACGGTGGCGGCAGTTCGCTGGAGCTGATCAATCCCGACCTCTCGAACAACAGCGGCCAGAACTGGGGCGCGAGCACGACGACGAACGGCACGCCCGGCGCAGTCAATTCGATCCACTTGAACAACGTGGCCCCGCTCATTCTGGGCGCGACGCATTTCCCGATCATCCCGCGCTCGACGGATCAGACGGTGATCACCGCCACGATTCTCGACGAGGCGGCGGGCGGCTTCGTGGTGAATTTGCTTTATCGCGTGGATGGCGCGCCGTCGTTCACCGCCCTGGCCATGAGCGATGACGGCTTGAACGGCGACGCCGTGGCGAACGACACGCTCTGGAGCGCACGCCTCCCGGTGCAGGCGAACAACGTCATCATGGAATACTACGTCAGCGCCACCGACGCGCAGAGCAACACGCGCACCTGGCCCGCGGCGGCCATCGCCGCGCTCGACGGTGCCGGGCCGACGGGGCAGGTGGCGAACGCGCTCTTCCAGATTGACGACTCGGTCTATTCGTCCACGAATGCGCAGCCGCTTTTCAAACTGATCATGACGGCGGCGGAGAACACGGAACTGGCGGGCATTCCGGCGCAGAGCAATCTGGACGGGCCGAACGCGCAGATGAACGCGACGTTCATCTCCAGCGACGCGGGCGGTCTCTCGCGTCACTACCTGGTGGGCATCCGCAATCGCGGCCACGGCAGCCGCTCCTTCGCCAACCCGCCGAACTACCGCGTGAATTTCCGCAGCGACGATCAGTGGAAAGGCGTGAGCGGGCTGAACCTCAACACCATCCAGACTTATTACCAGCACCTCGGCAGCGTGCTCGCGCGCAAGGCCGGCGCGGTCAGCGCGAACACCGTCGGCGCGCAGGTGCGCGTCAACAACGTGAACCGCGCGAGCAGCGGCGGCGGCATGTATGGCTCCTACGCGGCGGTCGAGGTCATCGGCGCGGACTGGGCCGGCAGCCACTTCCCGCTCGATGGCGAGGGCAACGTGTACAAGGTGGTGCGCGACATCGACCCGCCGAATTTCGAATACCGCGGCACGAACCTGAACTCGTACACGAACAATTATTTCAAGGAGTCCAACATCAGCGAGAACGACTTCTCCGACCTGATCAACATGCTGTCCATCATGGGCGAGAACAGCGGCGCGGCCTTCACGGCGGCGAATGTTCGTTCCGTCCTCAACCCGGAACAATGGCTGCGCCACCTCGCGGTGATGAGCCTCTTCGCCAATGGCGAGTCCGGGCTGAACACCGGCAACAACGACGACTACTACATGTATCGCGGCGTGCTCGATCCGCGTTTCATCCTGACCGCGCACGACCTTGATGAAATTCTGGGCGTGGGCCTGGCCTCGAACACGGACATCTTCCGCGCGACGTGCTGCCCGATTTCCGGCGACGCCGAAGGAACTTGGCGCGCGATGGACCGCTTCATGCGTTCGCCGGACTTCCAGCCGATTTATTTCCAGACGCTGCTCGAACTGCTGAACACGACGTTCTCGGCGGCGCAGTTCAACGCCACGGCGGACCAGACGCTTGGCGGCTACGTGCCGCAGGGCGTGATCGACGGCATCAAGAGCTGGATGGACGCGCGCCGCGCCTTCGTGCTGACGCAGATTCCTGCGCTCTACGATTTGACCGTGCCTGTGGCGACCGTGACACAAGTGCCGCGCTCGCCCACGCCGTTCCGCACCGCGTCGCTCGTGGTCGGTGGAACGAATGTGGTGTCGTATCAGTTCAGCCTGAACGGCGGCGCCTACTCGGTGGAGACGCTGGTGGGTGCCCCCATCAATTTGTCCGCGCTGCCGCAGGGCACGAACTTCGTCGCCGTCCTTGGTCGCGGGACGAACGGACTGTGGCAGCCGACGAACAGCACCACGGTCGTCTCGTGGATTGTGAACACAAACATTCCCGCCGTACGCCTCAACGAAGTGCTCGCGCAGAACAACGCCGCGCTGAATCATTTCGGCACCTTCCCCGACGCCATCGAATTGTTCAACGAAGGTTCCACCACGATTGACCTCGGCGGGCTGCGGCTCTCGGACGATCAGGATGTGCCGGGCAAGTTCACCTTCTCCGGCGGCACGCTGCTCGCGCCGGGATCAAACCTCGTGGTCTTCGCGAACAACGTCGATGGCACGCCGGGCATCCATGTCGGCTTCAGCCTCGATGCGGCGGGCGACTCGGTGAATCTTTTCGCCTCGCTGGCGAACGGCGGCGCGCTGCTCGACCGCGTGAAGTTTGGCCGGCAGATCGCGGACCGCTCCATCGGGCGCTTCGGCGTGGGTGGCGAATGGTCGTTGAGCCAGCCGACGTTCGGCGCGGTGAACGTGGCGCAGGCGCTCGGCAGTCCCACGGACTTGCGCATCAACGAATGGCTGGCGGCGAGCGTGTCGCAGACGGAGTTCATCGAACTGCACAATCCCGGTTCGCTGCCGGTCGCGCTCGGCGGTTTGCATCTCACGGACAACCTGATCGGCTGGCCGGGGCGCAACCGCATCGAGGCGCTCACGTTCATGGCGGGCGGAGAGTTCCTGGCCTTCATCGCCGAGGGCAATGGCAACGGCGGCGATCAGTTGAACTTCGGTCTCACGCTGGAGCAGGGCGAGATTGGCCTGTTCAACACCGACCTCACGGTCATCGACTCGATCATCTACGGCCCGCAGCAGCTTGACGTGGCGCAGGGCAAGTGTCCGAACGGCGCGCTCACCGTCAGCACGCTCGGCACGCCCACTCCGGGCGCTCCGAACTCGTGCCCGGTCGCGGTGCCGCCGCCGGTCACGGTCACGCTGCTGGGCATCACGAACCTCTGGCGCTACCAGCCTGCGACCAACTACGACGCGGTGAACTGGACGACGAACACGTTCAACGACGCCGCGTGGCCGACCGGCCCGGCGCTGCTCGGGCGTTATACCACGCCCGGCCAAGTGGCGCTTCTGCCCGAGGCGATCAACACGCTGATTGAAACCAACGTTCTCCAGACCAACTACTACTACCGCGCCCACTTCAACGTGCCGCCCGGCACGACCTACACATCGCTCCAGTTCCGCCACATCATCGATGACGGCGCGGTCTTCTACTTGAACGGTGTCGAGATTCCCGGCTCGCGTTTCAACATGCCCGGCGGCGCGATCTTCGGCACCACGTTCGCCGCCGCGACCGTCGTCAACGCCAGCTATCAGGGGCCGTTTTCCATTCCTACCTCAATGCTGGTGGTGGGCGACAACGTGTTTGCCGTGGATGTCCATCAGCGCGCCACGAACAGTTCGGACAGCGCGATGGGCATCGAACTTCAGGCGCTCATCGTCACCAACAGCCCCGCGCTCGCCGGCGTGCTGATCAACGAAGTGCTGGCGAACAACGCCAGCTTCGCCGAGCCGGACGGCAGCAAGCCGGACTGGGTCGAACTCTACAATCCCTCGACCAACGCCGTGGACCTCGGCGACATGAGCTTCACCGACAGCACGCTCACGCCGCGCCGCTGGATCATTCCGGGCGGGACGATTCTCAACGCGCAGTCGTTCGTGAAGTTCCGTTTCAATGCCGACGCGCCCGCCTCCACGACCAACGCCGGCTTCGCGCTCAAGGCCAATGGCGGCGGCGTGTTCTTGTTCAACAAGCTCGCCGACGGCGGTTCGCTGCTCAGTTCTGTGGCGTATGGTTTGCAGGCGGCGGACTTCTCCATCGGTCGCATTCCGAACGGCAGCGCGAACTGGACGCTGAACATTCCCACGCTCGCGAGCGGCAACCTCGTCGCGACACTCGGCAATCCGCTGCTCCTGAAACTCAACGAGTGGATGGCGAATCCATCGTCGGGCCAGGACTACTTCGAGGTCTTTAATCCGAACCCGCAGCCCGTGGACCTCAGCCGTTTCTATCTCACGGACACGCTGGCCAATCGCATCAAGCATCAGTTGCCCGCGCTCTCGTATCTCGGCGTGGGCGAGGATGCGTATCAGGAATTTGTCGCGGACAGCCTGCCCACGTCCGGCGCGGATCATGTGAACTTCTCGCTCGCCGCCGGCGGCGAGGCGCTCGGACTCACGCACTCGAACCTCACGGCCATTGACAGCATCAGCTTCGGCCCGCAGAGCGCGGGCGTGTCGCAGGGCCGTCTGCCCGACGGCGCGGCGGGCGTCGTGAATTTCCCGACCACGCCCACGCCCGGCAACGGCAACTTCCTCCCGCTCGGCAACGTGGCCATCAACGAATTGATCGCGCACACCGATGCGCCGCTCGAAGACGCCGTGGAAATCCGCAACCTTACCACCGACACCGTGGACATCAGCGGCTGGTACCTGAGCGATTCGCAGAACAACCTGTTCAAGTGGCGCGTGCCGACGAACACGATCATCGCCGCGAGCGGCTACGTGGTTTTCTACGAGTACCAGTTCAACGGCGACACGGCTTCGGAGCCGTTCTCGTTCAGCTCGGCGAAGGGCGATGAAGTTTATCTCTCGCAGTCCGTCACGCCTGGCACGGTCACGGGCTATCGCGCGTTCGCCACGTTCGGCGCGTCGGAGAACGGCGTGTCGTTCGGACGTTTCGCGACGAGCCTGGGAAATGATTTCACCGCGCTGAGCGCGCGCACCTTCGGCGTGGACAATCCGGTGACGACCAACCAGTTCCGCACCGGCACGGGATTGACGAATGCCTATCCGAAAGTCGGCCCGCTCGTGATCAACGAAGTGATGTACAATCCGCCCGGCGTGAGCAACGACGTGTCGGAGTTCGTCGAGTTGCGCAACCTCACCGCCGCGCCGCTGCCGCTCTACGACGTGGCGAATCCGCAGAATGTCTGGCGCATCCGCAAAGGCATTGATTTCAACTTCCCGCTCAACACCACGATTCCGGCGGGCGGCTATCTCGTGCTCGTGAATTTTGATCCGGTGAATGATCCGGCGTCACTGACGACGTTCACGAACGCCTACGGTTCCGCGATGACCCTGATGGGGCCGTACTCCGGCCGCCTGAACAACGACGGCGAAGACGTGGAAATCCAGAAGCCCGACGCGCCGCAGACGGTGCCCGGCCCGGACTTCGGGCTGGTGCCCTACGTCGTGGTGGACCGCGTGGATTATCGCGACGTGTTCCCCTGGCCGCAGGCATCGGACGGCAGCGGTTGGTCCATGACGAAGCTGACCTCGGCGCTCTACGGCAACGAGCCGCTGAACTGGACGGCCAATCCGCCCACGCCGGGCGCGGCAAATTTCGCCGCCGGCACGAACACGCCGCCGACGCTCACGGCCCTCGCGAACCGCAGCGTTCACGCGGGCTATCCGGTGTCCTTCACGGCGGGTGCGACCGATCCGGATCTGCCCGGCCAGTCGCTCACGTTCTCGCTCATTAACACCGTGCCGTCCGGCGCGGGCATTGGTGCGAGCAGCGGCGTCTTCAACTGGACGCCCACGACGAACCAGATCGCCACGCACACCCTCACCGTGCGCGTGACGGACAACGGCGCGCCGAATCTGAGCGACACGAAGAGTTTCAACCTCACCGTGCTCGCGCTGCCGCGCGTCCGCACCGTGCTGATCACGAACGGCGTGGCGAATCTGACGTGGGAAAGTTTCGCGGGCCGCCGCTACCAGATTTTCACCACGCCCACGCTGAGTCCGGCGAACTGGGTGCAAGTCGGCGGCGACATCTTCGCCGGCGGCCTGACCACCAGCGTCGCCGTCGGCAGCGGCAACGATCCCACGCGGTTTTACCAAGTGGTGTCGTTCGACCAATGAGATCGGCGAGGTGCAGTGTGATCCTTGGTAGTGGGGCAGGCGTCCCGCCTGCCTCCGTCCGATGGCCGTCCCGGCTGTCGGAAAGAAACACCAGCCGGGACGGCTGCCCCACGGCACGAACCGCCCTCCGGCTTTACACGTAACGCGCGCCGCCGGTTGCCCAATTGTCACCCGCGCGTCACGTTCAGCGCGTTACCCAAACTGCTGAACGGCCAGCCGCCGTCCGGCCATTTGTCATCATGTCACGATTCAAACTCTTTCGTTGCGGGCCGGGATTTTTTCTGGCGTGTTCTGCTCTGCGGTTGCTTCTGCTGTCCGCGTTGATCTGGCCGGCCGGAGGCGAAGCGCGCGCCCAGAGCACGGTTGAGACGCTGGTGGTCACCAACTCCGCCTGGCGGCTTTTTCGGGGCACGAACGAGGCTTCTTCGCCGCCGACGGAGTGGCGCACCAACACTTTTGATGACTCGGCTTGGGAATCCGCACCGGCCCCGTTCTACTTCGGCCTGTCGCCCGCCGGCGGCACGCTGCTCAGTGACATGCAGAGCAATTATACCTGCATTTTTCTGCGCCAGACTTTTGTCCTGACGGACGTGGCGAAATACATTGCCCTGAGCAACCGGCCCTACACAGACGACGGCTACATCCTCTGGATCAACGGCGTCGAGGCCACGCGGCAGGGGACCGGCGTGCCCGGCGCGTTCTACCCCTACAACTCGAACTCCATCATTGGCACCTTCAACCCGCTCCGCAACATCAGCGCTTCGACCAATCTGCTCCGCGTCGGCGTGAACGTCATGGCCATGCAGGTCTTCAACGTCAGCAGCAACGACACGGACTTCTTCGCCAATCCCGGCCTCGTCGCCGGCGTCGCGGACACCTCGCTGCCGCTGGTCCAAAGCGTCACGCCCTCGCCGGGCAGCGTGAACACGAACCTCGTGCAAATCACCGTCGTCTTCAGCGAATCGGTGACGAACGTGCGCGCGACCAACCTGCTCATCAACGGCGCGTCCGCGAACACGCTGATCTCGAACTCGCCGTCGAGCTGGTCGTTCCGCTTCCCGCTGCCGGCGTCCGGCCCGCTGAATGTCGCGTGGCAGCCGGCGACGGCCATCCGCGATCTCGCGGGCAACCTGTTCAACCCCACGAATACCTGGACGCTCCAGCACTTCATTGACGCGCCGCGCGTGATCAGCGCCACCCCGCCGTTTGGCGCGACGATCAGCAACGTGCTCTCGCAAATCACCGTCGTCTTCAACCGCAACGTGACCGGCGTGTCACTCGATGATTTCGTGGTCAACGGCGACACGCCCGCAAGTTTCATCGGCTCGAACACGACCTACGTTTTCACCATCAACCCGCCGCCCGTCGGCGCGGTGCAGGTGGCTTGGGACGCGAACCAGGTCATCGTGGACGAGGCGGGCGTGCGGATGCAGGAGGCGAGCAACACCTGGAGTTATCTTTACGTGGACAACACGCCGCCGACACTCGTCTCGCTCACGCCCGCGTCGAACTCCGTCGTCGCCGCGCTCGGGCAGGTCGAGGTGCGCTTCAGCGAGCCGGTGCTGGGCGTGGACGCGGGCGACCTCCTGATCAATGGCCTGCCGGCCGCATCCGCCGTGGGCGCGGGCGCGGGACCGTACACGTTTCAATTTCCCGCGCCCGTCAGCGGCACTGTCACGCTCGCGTGGGCGGTCGGTCACAACATTCGCGACGCGTCGACGAACGCCTTCGCAGGCGGAAGCTGGACGGTCACGTTGAACCCCGGCCCGTTCATCGGCGACGTGATCATCAACGAGTTTGTCGCCGCCAATCTCTTCACCAACGGCACGCTCGACATTGACGAGTTCAACCAGCCGCAGGACTGGATCGAGCTGTTCAATCGCGGCACGAACAGCGTGCGGCTGCTCGGCTGGGCCTTGAGCAACGAGCAGGAGCAGCCCGGCCTGTGGACCTTCCCCGACGTCACGATCACGAACGGCCAGTATCTCGTCATCTACGCCTCCGGCCTCGACCGCCGGGTGCTCGGCGGCACGAACCGGCTGCACACGAACTTCAAACTCAACCCGTTCGGCAAATATCTCGCGCTGTTCAACGCCGAGTTCCCGCGCCGCGCCGTCACGGAGTTCGCGCCCGAGTATCCCGAGCAGCGTAACGACTACAGCTACGGCCGGGTGAACTCGAACGACTGGCGCTACTTCTTCCCGCCCACGCCCGGCGCGTCGAACGGCCTCAGCACCATCTCCGTCGTCGCGCCCAGGCCGAACGTGAGCGTGAAGCGCGGCTACTTCGACAAGCCCTTCAACCTCGTCGCGACGTGCGATCTGCCGGGCGCGGCGATTCGTTACACGACCGACGGCAGCGAGCCGACCGCCGTGACCGGCTTGTCCTACAACGCGCCGCTGCTGATCACGAACTCGACCGTGCTCCGCCTCGCGGCCTTCGCGTCGAACGCGCTGCCGTCGAAGGCCGAGTCGCATTCGTATCTGTTCCTGGATTCCATTTTCAAACAGCCCGCCAATCCGGGCACGAATTTCCCGAACACCTTCGGCACCCAGAGCGCCGTGGTGTTGCCGGGCGATTACGAGATGGACCCGGAGATTCTCACCAACGCGCTCTACGCGAACCTCGTCACGAACGCTCTGCTCGCGCTGCCCGTCATCTCCGTGATGATCAGTCCCACCGACATGTGGGATCCGACCATCGGCATTTACACGCACACCCTCAGCCGCGGCCCGCAGTGGGAACGCCCGTGCTCGCTGGAGTTCTTCACGCCCGACGGTTCCGAACTGGACTTCCAGGTGGACGGCGGACTTCAGGCGCAGGGCAACGCCTCGCGCGAGCCGCTCAAGCAGCCCAAGCATCCGCTCAAGGTGCAGTTCAAGGGCGACTACGGCCCGTCGAACTTGAAATACAAACTCTTCCACGACTCGCCGCGCGAAGAGTTCGACTCGGTGAACCTGCGCATGGATTTCAACTTCTCCTGGCTGCACTGGGACGGCGTGCAGCGCGCCCGCGGCCAGCGCACGCGCGACGCGTGGATGAAAGATTCCATGCGCGCGCTCGGCGGACTCGCGGGTCACAACCGCTACACGCACGTCTTCATCAACGGTTTGTATTGGGGCATCTGCGATCCGTCCGAGCGGCCCGACGCGACGTTCGCGGCGGCGTATCTCGGCGGCGAAAAAGAGGACTACGACGCCATTAACGAGGCGCATGTCGCCGTGGACGGCACGACGGTCGCGTTGAACGCCATGCTCGCGCTGCCCGTCGCCGCGACCACGGCGCAATACGATCAATACAAGCAGACCCTCGAGATGCCGCAGTTCATTGACTACATGCTGCTGCATTTCTTCGTGGGCCACGAGGACTGGGGTTACAACAAGAACTTCTACATCGTGCGCAAGCGCGTCGCGGGCGCGGGCTTCTACTACATCCCGTGGGACGGCGAGAACATTCTCGGCACGGACGTGACCCGCAACGACACCACGCGCCCCACCGGTTCGGCCGCCACGGGCGTGCCGTCCGGCCTGCACACCAAGCTCGCGACGAACACACAGTACCGACTCGACTTCGCCGACCGCGCGCACCGCGCCCTCTTCAACAACGGCGCGCTCATGCCCACCAACACCGTCGCCCGCTGGATGACGCGCGCCTCGCAGGTGGACCTCCCGATCATTTTGGAATCCGCGCGCTGGGGCGACTACCGCCGCGACGCGCACCAGTACCAGACCGTGCCTTACGAACTGTATACCCGGAACAACCAGTGGCTCACCGAGCAGACGCGTCTCGTTGGCACCTACTTCCCGCAGCGTAGCGCCATCTTCCTCGCGCAGTTGCGCGCGCAGTCCATGTATCCGAGCAACACCGCGCCTTCTTTCAATCAGCACGGCGGGCGCGTGCCGTCCGGCTTCGCGCTGACGATGAGCGCGACGAACACGATCTACTTCACCACCAACGGCACCGACCCGCGCACCTACGGTCTCGGCACCATCGCGCCCGCCGCCGCGGCCTACACCGGCCCGGTCACGCTCGGACAAAGCATGGTCGTGAAGGCGCGCATGTTGGCCGGCACGAACTGGAGCGCGCTCAACGAGGCGGCGTTCACTGTCGGCTCGCTCACGCCCGCGCTGCGTGTCACGGAGATCATGTACAATCCGTTCGGCGGTGATGCGTTTGAGTTTCTCGAATTGCAGAACGCCGGCCCGACGCCCATTGATATGGGCAATCACTTCTTCGGCGGCATCACCTTCACCTTCCCGTTCGGTTACTCGCTCGCGGCGGGGCAGCGCATCGTGCTCGGCAACGGCTTGAACACCAACGCGTTCAGCTTTGGCTATCCCGGCGTGGCGGTGGCGGGCTGGTTCGGCGGCACGCTCGCGAACGCCGGCGAGACCATCACGCTCCTCGACAGCTTCGGGCGCACGGTGCTCTCCGTTTCTTACGATGACGAAAACGGCTGGCCCACCCGCGCCGACGGCCCGGGCGCGTCACTGGAATTTGTGAATCTGAATGGCGACCCCGACGACGTGGCGAACTGGCGCGCGAGCGCGGGCTTCGGCGGCACGCCCGGCGCGGCCAACGGCGCGGCGCTCACCGCCGCTGTGGTGCTGAATGAAATCATGGCCGACAACCTCGGCGCGGTGACGAACGCCGGCACCTTCCCCGACTTCATTGAACTGCGGAACACCAGCGGTTCGCCCGTGGACCTCGCGGGCTGGAGCCTGAGCGACGACGGCAACGCGCGGAAATTTGTCTTCCCCTCGACGACGATTCCCGCGCACGGCTTCGTCGTCGCGTGGGCGGATGCGGTCACGAACACCACGCCTGGTTTGCACACCGGCCTCGCGCTCGGTCGCAACGGCGACACCGTGCTGCTCTACGACGCGGCGACGAATCTCGTGGACGCCATCTCCTTCGGCCCGCAGATCGCGAACCTCACCATCGGTCGCATCGGCGGCGCGTGGACGTTGAACATGCCGACACCGAACGCGACGAACGCCGCCGCCACGCTCGGCTCTGCCGCCAGCCTCTCGATTAATGAATGGCTCGCGAACAGCGCGCCGGGCTTCGACGACTGGGTGGAAATTTACAACTCCTCCGCGAATCCCGTGTCGTTGCAGAACACCTATCTCGGCACCAGCAACGCACTCTTCCAGATTCGTTCGCTCTCGTTCGTCCCGGCGGGCGGCTTCGTACAACTGCTCGCCGACGAACGCGCGGGCGCGGACCATCTCGACTTCAAACTCACGGCGGGCGTCGGCGCGATCATTCTCTACGACGCGACGGGCGCGGAAGTGCAGCGCGTGATTTACGGCGCGCAGTCGCAGGGCGTCACGTCCGGCCGTCTGCCTGACGGCACGGCGAGCCTCGCGGCCTTCCCGAACAGCGCGAGTCCGGCGGCGGCGAACTACTTGCTGAACTACACCGGCCCCGTCCTGAACGAAGTGCTGGCGCGCAACTCCGGCGCGATCATTTCGCCCTTCGGCTCGTTCGCGGATTACGTCGAGCTGTTCAATCCCACGACCAATTCGTTTGACCTCGGCGGCTTCGGCCTCAGCGACGAACCGGACAAAAGCAAGTTCACCTTCGCGCCCGGCACCGTGCTGGCCTCGAACACGCATCTCCTGATCTGGTGCGACAGCACGCGCGCGGCCCGCACGAGCGGGCCGCTGAACTCCGGCTTCTCGCTCAACGGCAGCAGCGGCGGCGCATATCTCTTCAGCACGAACGGCCAGTTGGTGAATCGCGTCGAATACGGTTTCCAAGTCACCGACCTGCCCATCGGCCTGAGCAGCGGCCAGTGGCAGTTGCTCGCGAGCGTTTCGCCCGGCAGCAACAACCCCGCGCCCGCCGCGCTCGGCTCAGCGGCGAATGTCCGCATCAACGAATGGATGGCCGACCCCGGCAACGGCGCAAACGACTGGTTCGAACTGCACAACAGCGACGCCGCGCCGGTCAGTCTCGCGGGCCTTTTCCTCACCGATGATTTCTCGCTTGCCGGCCTGAGCAACACGCCCATTGCGAACCTCAGTTTCATCGGCGCGCGCGACTGGGTGAAATGGATTGCCGACAACGACCCGAGCGACGGACGCGATCACACCGGCTTCGATCTCGACAAGGACACGGACAGCATCCGGCTTTACGCGGCGGATTTTTCCGTGATCGACACCGTGAGTTTCGGCGTGCAGGCCGAGGCCGTCTCGCAAGGCCGTCTGCCCGACAGCGGCACGAACATCGTGAGCTTCCCGCTCACGCCCACGCCGGACGCGGCGAACTACTTGCCGCTCGCGAACGTGATCATCAACGAAGTGCTCACGCACAC
>JANOAY010000432.1:0-3716 GCA_031411375.1 Pedosphaera sp.
TCGTCGTTCCGAAGTTTGAGCTGATCTTCAAGGACATGCTGCCCGGCCAGGATTTGCCGGCCTTCACCCGCCTCGTCCTCGGCATCAGCAACGTCATCAAGGATCACTTCATCGCCACGGTGGCGGTGGTCATCGTGCTGGTCATTGCGTTTGTGATCTGGAAACGCACCAAGGGCGGGCGCTTCGTGGTGGACAAGGTGAAGCTCAAGATGCCCGTGCTCGGCCCGGTGTTCAGCAAGGTCGCGATCTCCCGTTTCGCGCGCACGCTTGGCACGCTGGTCAGCAGCGGCGTGCCGATTCTTCAGGCGCTCACCATCGTCCGGGAAACCTCGGGCAACGTCGTGGTCGGCGAGGCCGTGAACGCCGTTCACGAGAGCGTGAAAGAAGGCGAGACCATCACCGCTCCGCTCGAATCCTCGAACGTCTTTCCCCCGATGGTCATCAGCATGGTGGATGTGGGCGAGCAGACCGGCGCGCTGCCGGAAATGCTCATGAAGATTGCCGACAACTACGACGACGAGGTGGACAACGCCGTCGCCGCCATGACCTCGCTCCTTGAGCCGATCATGATCGTCTTCCTGGCCGTGGTCGTGGGCAGCATCGTCATCGCGATGTTCCTCCCGCTCATCCAGCTCATCAACGACATCGGCGACGAACCGGCCGGCAAGAAAGACGGCGGAGAGTAAGAATTCCCGGTTGGGCGCAGTCAGCGCCCTTGACTAGCCCGGTCTTGTGTGTAAATACATTGTGCATACAAAGCATGTGCGAAGAACTTACAGCGTATGGATTTTGACTGGAACAACCCTCCGTTCAATCTGAGTGCCTCGCTCTCGCTGCGGGACATTGAGGAGTCGTTTGAAGACCCCTTTGCCGCCAAGCTGCTTCCCAGTTCCTCCCGCTTTTCCGTCCAGTCCCGCTTTGTGAACCTCGGCGTGTCCTCCAGCGGGGCGGGGGTCTTCAGCGTGTATCGCACGAACGGCAA
This sequence comes from Pedosphaera sp., assembly GCA_031411375.1. GTDB lineage: Bacteria > Verrucomicrobiota > Verrucomicrobiia > Limisphaerales > SIBH01 > JANNGC01. The sequence goes on from JANOAY010000432.1 coordinate 983, forward strand.
GACTTTCCGCGTCATTCACGCCCGCGCATTCGAGCCGGAGGAGAAATTTTTCTACCAGCGCAAAGTGGATCAAACCCTGGGACAGACATGAATGCTTTCTCAAATTGGGACGACGTGCCGCTGTTCGACAACGAGCAGGCCGAGGCGCTGTTCTGGGCGGAGAACCGCCCCGACCTGCGCCTCATGGAGTCCGCCGTCGTGGCCGGCACCGAGCTTTCCGACTCCGTCACCATCACGCTGCGCATTGACCCGCGGATGCTCGCGCGCATCAAGCGCCTCGCCCGTTCTCGCTACCTGAACTACCAGAGCATGATCAAGCAGTGGCTCAGCGAACGGATGGAGGAGGAACTGCGCCTGAATTTCCGCCCGAATGAAAACCGCAACCAGAACTCTTGAAATGAATCCCGCGCGCGCAGCCCAGAAACGAGCCTTCACCATCATCGAGCTGCTCATGGTCATCGGCATTATGGCGCTGGTGGCGGGGCTGATCGTGGGCTTGGCCAGCGTGTCGGGCGACAGCAAGAAGATCAAACGCACCGAGGCGGAACTGGCGAAGCTCGTCACTTTGATCGAGCAGTACAAAACCAAGGTGGGCGTGTATCCGCCGGACAATCCAAATGGAAATCGCCCGGATCGCAACACGCTGCTGTACGAATTGCTTGGCTGTGTTCGTATTCCCAATCCCGATCCGCTCTACACCAACGCCTACGCCAGCATTCCCGCCACCATCCTGCTGGGCACGTTCGGCCGCGGTGGTATCGTCAACGCGCACGATGAGGGCAATGTGGACCCCGACGCCAACCGGATGCACCCCGTACTGAAGGACTTGAAATCCGATCAGTTTGCCGAGGCTTTTCCTGGCACGCGTTCACTGGTCGTGCCGGTGGACGGGCTGAACGGCCGTCCGAATCCTTGGAACTACCGCCTGGGCAACCCGACCAATGCCCACAACCCCGAGTCCTTTGACGTATGGGTGGAAATTGTCCTGGGCCGGACCAACGGGGTGCCCAAAACCAAAATCATCGGCAACTGGAAGAATTGAACATGAAAACGCTCCCTGCAAAAATCCCTTCGTCGCTCCGCCTGCCCGTCGCGTGGACGGACGAGGACTGGGCGCAGCCGCTCACCGTGCCGCCGCGCCGGCGCGCCGGTCGCCGCGCCGTGAAACCCGCGCGCGGTTTGCTGGCCCACGCCTGCGCGCGCCCGTTGCGTGCGCGCCGCGCGTTCACGCTCGTCGAGCTGCTCGTGGTCATTGCCATCATTGGCATCCTCGCCGGGTTGCTGCTGCCGGTGCTGGGCAAGGTGAAGTTGCAGGCCAAGATCAAGTCCGTGCAGGTGGAGATGAAAAACATCGAAGGAGCAGTCTCGGCCTATCAGGCGGCTTACACGGTGGCCCCGGTGAAACTCCCCAACACGCTGGAACCCGCCGTTGATTACAGCTTCAGCCAAGGGAACGCGGACATCATCGTCACGCTCATGGACGTGGATGCGCTGGCCAACGCCAACCACAAGCGCAACCCCGAGAAGCATTCTTTCCTCAACCCCGGCGTGCTCAAGGAAGGCACCAACGCCGCCGGCGTCTCGCGCACGGATTACAATTACCGCGACCCGTGGGGCAACCCCTACGTCATCGCCTTCGATCTGAACTACGACAACAAGGTGAACGTGCCCGATGACACCGATCCGGCTCCGGACAGCACCAACGCGGATTCTCCCGATCATCCGAAGTACCCGTACAAAAACATTCCGCGCGGAGTCATCATCTGGTCCAAAGGGCCGGATGGCCGGTCGGAAAACGCCATTCCCGGCCCGAACCGGGGCCGCGAGCCGTTGAACAAGGACAACATCAAGAGCTGGGAGTAAGCCCATGAACACGAACCAAATTCAGCACCAGCCCGCCGCGCCCCGGCGGACCGCGTTCACGCTGCTGGAGATGCTGGTCGTGCTCGTCATCATCGCGATCATCGCGGGGCTGGCGCTGCCGCACATTCGCGGCAATTCCGAGAGCGTGGCCATCAATGCCGCGTGCCGGCAGTTGGTCGCGGATTTTTCTTATGCGCGGCAGAGGGCCATCTCGCAGCGCAGCACCGTGGCGGTGGTCTTTGTCTCGCCGGAAATTTTGGGCACGGACCTTCTGGGCGGCAACTTGTCGGCTAATGAAAAGGCGGAGGTCCGGCGGTTGCAGGGCGGGGTTTATACCCACTACGCGCTCTACCAGTATCGCCGCGTGGGCGAGCAGCCGGGCACGCGCGAGACGGACGGCTACATCACCGAGTGGAAATCTCTCCCGGACAAGACTTTCATTGACCCGGACGAGTTCAACGGGAACTCCACTTTTTTCAAATACAGTTCGAGCAATTCCAAACCAAAGTTTCGCTTTCCGTTTTCTAGCAGCCCTCCACTGTCGTTTCGGTTTAACGGCCTGCCATATGTGGCCTTCGACCATGAGGGTCGCTGCATCACCGTGGACCGGGATGAAACCGGGGCAGGCAGCGTGGTGACGATTCCTTACGAACTTAACGTGGCGCGCGGTTCGATCTTTGTCTCGCGCGACGCGAACGGCGTGGTCAACACCATCACCGACTACGACGTCACGGAAGTCCCGCCGGCTAACGCCACCAACAACGTCATCTACATCAACGGTCTGACCGGGCGGGCCAAACGGCTGGAGACGCGACTGCAATGAAACTGTGCGCCCGACATTCCCACGACCGGAGCGCCGGTCTCCGACCCG
>JANOAY010000433.1:0-11958 GCA_031411375.1 Pedosphaera sp.
AACATCACCGGCACGAATGTCGTGGTCACGCGGACGAACCGGATCACGTTCCCCGGCTGGGAAATGATCCCCGTTAACGGCCAGGTCACTTGGTTCCAGACCTACCCGATTGGCTACGTGCTCGGACGCGCCGAGGCGACGCTGAATATTCAGGACGACGATGTCTCAACGAATCCGCCTCCGGTCCGAATTTTTGCCTTCGATGACACGGCGGTGGAAACCGGTGAGGACAGCGCGGAGCTGGTGGTGCTGCGCAATGGCAGCGTGGCGAACGATCTGACCGTCTATTACACCGTCGAGCCGGGGCCGCAATTTCCCGGCTCGGTCGAGGATTACATTCCAGTCAGCGGCCAAGTGACCATTCCTGCCGGTCAAGATTATGCCCTCATCCCGATCATCGCTCGCAACGATCTGTTCGTGGAAGGCAACGAAACTTTGGTCGTGCGGCTCACGCCCCGCCCGGAATACAGCGTCGGCGTGGCCACGGCGGAAGTGCTGCTGGTGGACGACGATCTGCCGCTCGTGACCGTCAACGCCACGGACGCCGTCGCCTCCGAGCCGAGCGCGAACACGGGCCGGTTCACCTTCACCCGCGCCGGAGATTTCTCCGGCAACTTGATTGTGAACTATCTGGTGACCGGCACGGCGACGAGCGGCCTGGATTACCAGGGGCTGTCGGGCCAGGTGACCATTCCTGCCGGACAGGTTTCCGTGAACGTGACGGTGACGCCGATTGAGGACGCCGTGAACGAGGGACAGGAAACTGTGACCGTCTTCATCTCCGAGAGCGCAGTCTATAACATCGGGAATCCGAACGACGCCACTTTGGTCATCCAGGACAACGAACTGTCCACCGTGACGCTCGCGGTCACGGATGCCTCGGCGAGCGAACCGGCGGCCACCGGCACCTACACCCTGACCCGCACCGGCCCCACGGCCGCGTCGCTGGTGGTGAATTTCCTGGTCGGCGGCACGGCCATTGAACAGGCCGACTACGGCAGCATCGGCACGAACGTGACGTTCGCCGCCGGCTCGGCCACGGCCACCATTGTCATCAACCCGATCAATGAGAATTATCGTGAGACCGAGGAGACGGTGATCGTGACCTTGCAACCCGGGGCGAATTACAATCTCGGGGCTGCCACCACCGGGACGGTGTCCTTGAGCGACGACGACGGTGCGAACAAGCAGGCTGTGGGCTTCGTGCTCAAGAGTTTGAACGTGCAGGAGTCGGCCGGCACGGTTCGCGTCCCGATCCGGACCAGCGTGGCCGCCTTGGACATCCGTCCTGAGGCCGTCGTGCAGTGGCGCATCACCGGCGGCAGCGCGGTGCAGGGCGTGGACTACTTGCTGGCCAGCACGGGACATGTGGTTTTTCCGGAGAATCCCCCGCCGCCGCCGCCCTTGATGCCCGTGCCCGTTGTTTACAGTATCAGCGTGGCCGTGCTCAACCGTCCCGACGTGCAGCCTTCGCGCACGCTCGTCCTCACCCTGTTTGATCCGGAACTGATTCGCACCAACCTCGTGCGGAGCAACAACATCGTCATCGCGACCAACGTCGTGGCCGTGCCGACCAACGCCTTCCTCGGCGCGCACCGCGTCTTCACCCTGACCATCGGCGACGACGACACGAACGTCGTGACCGTGGCCGCGACCACGCCGCTGGCCCGTGAGGCCGGCGCGGTGCCCGGGCAGTTCACGCTCACGCGCACTGGCCCGACCAACCGCGCCCTCACCGTCATCTACTCGCTCACCGGCACAGCCAGCGGACGCACGGATTACGCGCCGCTCGGCAACCAGATCGTCATTCCTGCCGGCACGAACGCCGTGCGCATCACCATCACGCCGGTGGATGATGGCACGGAGGAATCCGTGGAGACGGTGCAGCTCCGGCTCATCAGTTGCGTCAACGGCCAGATTGGTTTCCCGGACACGGCCACGGTCAACATCCAGGACAACGACGGGACCATTCAATTTTCGCTCGCGGACTATCACGTCAACGAGGACGCGACCAACGCCGTCCTGCATGTGCTGCGCACCGGCGGCACGAACCTCACGACCACCGTGGAATATGTCTTCACCGGCGGCACGGCGGTCAACGGTGTGGATTACTTTGGCACGAACGGCACGCTTTCCTTCCCGCCCGGCGTGACGGAACAGTTCATCACCGTCCCGCTGGTGGACGACGCGCTGGTCGAGGCGGATGAGAGCGTGACGCTCGTGCTCTCGAACGCCACCGGCGGCGTGCCGCTGGGCGGTCAGAACACCGCCACACTCTTCATCGTGAACGACGACACGGCGTTCGAGTTCGCCGCCCCCAGTTTCCGGGGCAACGAGAACGGGGCCATTGGCTCGGTGGACATTCGCCGCGTGGGCGTGCTGACCAACACCGACACCGTCACCTTCACGGCCACCAACGGCACGGCGGGCGCGGCGGACTTCTTCGGCTTCACTTCGCCGGTCACGTTCCTGCCCGGCGAGACCAACCAGACGCTTAACGTGTTCCTCCAGGACGACGCGCTGTTCGAGGGCGATGAAACGGTGAGCCTCATGTTGAGCCAGCCCTCCGGCGGAACGGCGCTCGGGGTTCTGAGCAACGCCGTGCTCGTGATTGTGGACGACGAATGCCAGCTTGAGTTCGAGGTCACGGGCTACTCCGTTGTTGAGTATTCAAACTTCGTCAGTCTGGTCGTCCGGCGCGTGGGCGGTACGGTCAATCCGGTCTCGGCGGTCTTCACGACCAGCGACGGCACGGCGACGAACGACTTGGACTATCTGTTCGCGAACAACACCGTCAGCTTCACCGGCGACCATTACGAGACCGACACGAACGGCTCTGGCGTGGCGTTCTTCGTGCCGGGCGAATCGGCCCGAGTCATCACCGTCCCCATTCTCGACGACGTGATCGGCGAGGGCAGTGAGACTTTCCGCGTCACCTTGAGCGGCGCGCAGACGCTGACCAACACGGCGCTGCCCGGAGCCACGCTGCTCGGCACCAACGTCTTCACCACGGTCACGATTCTCGACAACGAGCTGCCGGGAAATGTGGATTACGAGTTCAACCCCGGCGGCGGCGCGAACGCCACGGTGCGCGCCGTGGCCCAGTCGCCGCGCGGCGGGCTGGTCGAGTTCCTCGACCGCGTGGTCATCGGCGGCGACTTCACCACGGTGGACGGGTTTGTCTTCAACCGCATCGCGCGGCTGCAACCGGACGGCGCGCTCGACACTTCGTTCAACCCCGGCGCGGGCGCGAACGGCAACGTCTTCGCGGTCGCGGTGCAGCCGGACGGACGCGTGCTGGTCGGCGGCGAGTTCACGGCCATGAACACCACGAACCGCGCGGGCCTCGCGCGCCTGAACGGCGACGGCAAGCTCGATCTGAGTTTCGATGTCGGAACCGGCGGTGTGAACGGCACGGTGCGCGCACTCGCGGTGCAGCCGGACGGGCGCGTGCTCATCGGCGGAGATTTCTCGCAGGTCGGCGGCACGAACCGCAGCTTCCTCGCGCGGCTCGGCACGAACGGCGCGGTGGACACGAATTTTGCGGCCAACATCAACGGCAACGTCCACGCGCTCGCGGTGCAGGCGGACGGAAAGATTTTGATTGGCGGCGCGTTCACGCTGGTCAGCGGCACGAACCGTTTCTCGCTGGCCCGGCTGAACACAAACGGCACCATCGACACCAGCTTTCAGATCGGCTCCGGCTTCAACGGCCCCGTTCACGCCGTTGCGGTGCTGGCGGACGGGCGCATCATGGCTGGCGGCTCGTTCTCGAATTACAACACCACGAACATCAGCCATCTCGTGCGGCTCGAAAGCACGGGCCTGCTGGACAGTTCCTTCAAGTCCGGCTCCGGGCCGGACGGCGCGGTCTTCTCCATCGCCCCAACTGCGGGTGGGCGGGTCTTCATCGGCGGCGCGTTCCAGAATTACAACGCGGTGCCGCGCGCAGGCTTCGCGCGCCTCAGTCCGAACGGCGGTGTGGATCGCAGCTTTGAAACCGGCTCCGGGGCCAACGCGCCGGTGCGGGCTGCGGTCGCGCAGGAAAATAGCGCGCTGATCATCGGCGGCGAGTTCACGTTCGTGAACGGCCTGCCGCGCAACCGCATCGCCCGCGTGCATGGCGACGAGTTCCTCGATCTCGTGGGCGTCGAATTCGCGGACGCTCAGTTCTCCGTGTCCGAGGCGGGCGGCGCCGTGGTCACGATCACGGTGCAGCGCACGGGCAGCACCAACCGCGCGTTCAACGTCGACTATTACACCGCGAACGGCACCGCGACCGCGCCGGCGGATTATCTCACCGCCGCCGGCACTTTCTCGTTCACCGCCGGCCAGTTGACGAAGACCTTCACCATCACGGTCTTCGATGATGCGCTGGTCGAGGGCAACGAGACGGTGTGGCTCTTCCTGACCAACGCCTCGGCGCTCGTGGATCTCGGTGAGCTGTCCCGGGCCACGCTGGTCATTCTGGACAGCGCGCGCTCGGTCTATTTTGCCGAATCGGAATACACGGTGGCCGAGGCGGGGACGAACGCGGCCGTCACGCTCATTCGCGCCGGTTCGCTGGACGGCGACGTGACGATCACGCTGAGCACGAGCAACGTCACGGCGGCGGCGGGTTACGACTACGTGGGCTTCACCAATCTGATCACCTTTACGAACGGCGAGGCGTTCAAGACCGTGCTGCTGCCGCTGATCAGTGACGACGGCGAGCCGGAGTTCACCGAGACGCTGCGGCTGCGCCTTGGGTCGCCCGGTTCGGTGGGCGCGTCCTTCCCGGCCTCGGCGGTGTTGAGCATCGTGGACAATGATCCGGGTGCGGGGCAGGCGGACTTGCGTTTTGATCCCGGCGCGGGCGCGGGCCGTTTTGTGCGGGCGCTGGCCTTGCAGACCGACGGGCGGCTGCTGGTTGGCGGCGCGTTCACCAATTTCGCGAACTCGAACTTGAACTTCCTCGCGCGGCTCGACACGAACGGTCTGGTGGATGCCTCGTTCACGCCCGGTGCGGGTCCGAACGCGGTGGTCTCCGGCCTCGGCATTTCCGCCGACGGAAAGATCGCGGTCGGCGGCGCGTTCACGAATTTCAACGGCCAGGCTTTCAACCGCGTGGTCCGTCTTACGACCAACGGTCTGCCGGATCCGGCTTTCACCCAACCGCTCGCGTTTGATTCGGCCATCAACGGTCTGGCGGCGCAGGCGGACGGAAAAATCGTCGCGGGCGGCGCGTTCAAGCTGCCCGCCTCAGGCGTGACCCGCATCCGCGTCAATGGCACGGTCGATCTTCAGTTTGATCCTTCGACCGGCGCGGACGGGGTGGTGAACGCCGTGGCCTTGCAGCCTGACGGCAAGGTCTTGCTCGGCGGCGGCTTCACGAACGTCGCCGGTTTTTACCGTCCGCGCGTCGCGCGGTTGGGCACGAACGGCATTCTGGATGTCACGCTGCTGCCGGTCACGATCACGAACGGCAACGTCTTCGCCATCGCTGCGGCTCCGGGCGGAAAAATCGTCATCGGCGGCAGCTTCCGCCATGTCAACGGCGTCCCGCGCAGCGGTGTGGCGCGACTGAACGGCGACGGCTCGCTGGACCTGTCCTTTGATCCCGGCGCGGGCGCGACGGGGATCGTTTATACGGTGAGCGTGCTGACGAACGGCGCCGTGTTTGCGGGCGGCGACTTTTCCTCGATGGGCGGCGTGCCGCGCGGACGTTACGCACTGTTGCGCGAGAACGGCTCGTTGGATCTCACCTTCGGCGCGACGAACGGGGCGGACAACACGGTCTTCGCTTCCGTGCTGACACCGGATCAAAAAATCATCATCGGCGGCGACTTCACGACCATTGGCGGGCTGCCGCGACGCGGCGTGGCGCGGCTGAACGCGTCCGAAATTCAGACACTGCGCTTCACGGAAGTGGCGGTGGTGGCGGGCAGCGCGCGGCTGCGGCTCACCTCGGTGCCGGGGAGCGCGTATATCCTTGAAGGCACCAGTGATCTTTCTTATTGGTTCGCGTTCAGCACGAACGTGGCGACGGGCGTGACGCTGGACTTCAGCGACCCGAATGTTCTGAGCAACAGCCATCGCTTTTACCGGGCGCGGCGCTTCGGACCATGAAGAATCAGGCAGAAACTGGACCGGCCAGACCGGAAAATTTGCAATTGAATATGAGCAGCATTTTCGAGCGGGGCGGCGCGATGAATCGTGTCCGCACCCAGTGGCGTTGGTCAATGATGGTCGTGGGTCTGCTGGCGGTGCTGTGCGCCGCCGTGCCGCGCGCGGCGGCGCAGCCGGCCAACGACAATTTCACGAACGCCTCCGTCCTGATCGGGCCGCTGGGCAGCGTTTTTGGAACCACCGCCGGTGCGAGCCAGGAATTCAACGAGCCGATTCACTGGAATTTTTTGCCCCGCCCCGGCGCGTCGCAGCACTCGGTCTGGTACCGCTGGGTCGCGCCCTCCACCGGCTTCATCAGCTTTGACACCGGCGGCAGCGGCTACGACACCGTGCTCGCGGCTTACACGGGCACAAGTCTCCCCACGCTGATTCAAATCGCCGCTGATGACGACAGCTTGAACTTCGGCTCTTTTGGCCTGCAAAGCCTGATGACTTTCTTCGCGTCGGCCGGGACCGAGTATTTCATCGCCGTGGACGGTTACGATTACGCCGAGGCGCCCGGAACCCGGACTGGGTTTTACTTTTTGAACTGGTCCGGGGCGAGCGGGACCAATCTCCTGGCACCGACGGGCGTGCAGTTTTCCTCCAGCAGCTTTCAGGCTTATGAGAACGCCGGGTTCATCACCGTCACGGTGGTGTCGGGCGGGGGATTCACGACGGGCGGCACGGTGGACTATGCCACTTCGGACGGGACGGCCCTCGTGGACACGGACTACTTCAGCTCGTCGAACACGCTGACCTTTGGGCCGGGCGAGTTCTTCAAGACCTTCACCATCCCGCTCCAGGACAACACGCTGCAACACAGCAACAAGACCATCCTGCTAACCTTGTCCAATCCGACCGGGGAAGTGCTGCTCGGGAGTCTGAGCAACGCGGTGGCGACCATTCTGGATGACGAGACACCGCTGTTTGTCAGTCCGGCCGGGCAGTTCAACATCGTGTGGCCGCTGGATGCCAGCGGACTTTTTCAGCAGATTCCTTTGCAGGCTGCGCCGATTCCGCCGACGATTAGCCTGTTCTCCACCAACGCGTTCTTTTTCTCCTCGTTTCCGCAGTACGTGGTGACGGAGAACGAGACGTTTCCCGCACCCTTTGGCACCATCATCCCCACCGTCAGCGACTATCCTTCGCGCAGCACGCGCGGTGCGCTGATCACCGTGCAGCGTTCCCTGCCGGCGGTGGGCCGCGTGATGGTGGACTATTATACGACGAACCTGTTCGTCACGAACATCTTCAGCACCAACGTCAGTGTGACGAATTTCAACTTCGGCCTGACCAATCCCATCGCGCAGCCGAACTCCGATTACACTCCCGTCTCGGGTACGCTGGTCTTCGACGACTACCAGATGAGCGCGAGTTTCATCGTGCCGGTCCGGCAAAGCGTGACCGCTCTCTCGAACACATTCTTCAACGTGATGATTTCCAACCCCCGCCCGGTGCCGGAGGAGGATCCCACGGTCATCGTCCCGACGGTGGGGCCGCAGAACTATGCGACGGTGGGGATTCTCGCCGTCAATAATACGACCATGGGCGTGAGCATCGAGCGCGTGACCTACCGGCAGGACGAGTATCGCGCCCTTCCGCAAGGGACGACCAATGTGGTTTTCCCCGGCACGAACTTCCTCGAAGTGGACGTGATCTGCCCGAACTGCGGCGACGGGGCCAGCGCGACGATTTCGGTCACGACGCGGCGTTATCTTTTTCCGCTACAGGTTGGATCGGACTACACGGATCAGACTGACCGCTTTTTCGACAACACGCCGTACACCGACGGAGCCCCAGACATCACCAACCGGGCGGATTATGTCTCGACCAGCACCTTCGGGGTGCAGTTCTCCGGCGTTCAGAAGCGAGATTCTTTCCGTCTCCCGATCAACGGGGATGACGTCGTGGAGTTTAACGAGGACATCTTGGTTTTTGTTTCCTCCACCGCCAATCCCAACAACAACTTCGGTCCGAACCGCTTTGGTAACGTGACCATTTGCTTTGATGATCAGCCGGCGGGCGCGGCGGACCGCGAGTGGAACCCCGAGGGCGTGGTCTATACCAACCCCCGCTTCTATAACACGCCGGGCGCGAACAACAGCGTCAACGCCGTGGTGGTGCAGCCCGATCAAAAAACTTTGCTGGCCGGCGACTTCGATCATGTGAACAGCGTCACGCGCAACCATGTCGCGCGCTTCAACGTGGACGGCACTTTGGACGCGACTTTCACTCCGGGCACGGGCGCGGATGACGCGGTGGACGCGATGGTGCAGTATCCGGTGGGGACCACGAACGCGAACAAGATTCTGATCGGCGGCGCGTTCGGCTCCTACAATGGCGTGGCCCGCAGCGGCCTGGCGCGGTTGAACCCGAACGGCACGCTCGACACCTCCTTCACCCCCGGCAATGGCGCGGACGGCATCGTTCGCACTCTGGCGTTGCAGAGCGACGGCAAGGTGATCGTGGCCGGTGACTTCCTGAACTTCAACGGGCTGAACGTCAGCGGCATCATGCGCGTGAATCCGAACGGCTCGCTGGACAACACCTTCAATCCCGGCCTCGGTGCGAGCGACTCGGTCTGGGCCTTGGCCTTGGATGAGAGCACCACCAACCGCCTCATTTACGTGGCGGGCGCCTTCACGAATTTCAACGGGCTGACTCGCAGCCGCATCGTGCGGCTGACGGAGAGCGGCGCGGTGGACACATCATTTGATCCGGGACTGGGCGCGGATGGCACGATTTACGCGCTGGCGGTGCAGACGAACGGGCAGGTGCTGATCGGCGGCTCGTTCAGCATGTATCACACGTTCCGCAAAAGCTCGATTGCGCGCATCAATACCGACGGCTCGCTGGATGAGAGCCACAACATTGGCAGCGGTTTCAACGACTCGGTGTTCGCCATCACCTTGCAGCCGGACGGCAAGGCGCTGATTGGCGGCATCTTCACCAGCTTCAACACCACCCGGCGCATGGGGCTGGCGCGGCTCTTCGTGGGCGGCTCGCTCGACACGAGCTTCATGGACACCGCCTACAACCAGTTCGCCGGCCTGCCCAGGACCTTCAGCTTCGACAACCCGTCGTTCATCAACTCCATCGCCTTGCAGGCCGACGGCAACCTGATGATCGGCGGCTCCTTCACCAACGTGGGCGGCAACCTGTCCGTCAATTACCCGTTCAGCACGAACACGTTTGAGACGGCCACGAACCAGCTCGGTTTCCTGGTCAATCTCTATCACGGACTCACCGGCCGCACCAACGGCCACAACAGCGGCGGCCATCTCTTCGCGCCCTTCACGCGCCAGGACAAGACGACGCGCTTCAACATCGCCCGCATCATCGGCGGCTACACGCCGGGGCCGGGCAACATCGAGTATGACCCGCTCTCACAGCCGTTCGTGATTGATGAAAACTCCGGCAACCTCGCGGTGACGCTCCACCGCGTGGACGGCCGCCTGGGCGGCGCGCAGGTCGTGCCTTCCACGACCAACAACACGGCGGTGTTCGGCCAGGACTTCTCCTCCTCCACCGCCACGCAGACGTGGGCGCAGTATGACGCGACGATCAACGCCGTGTTTGTCCTCTCCCCGAGCAGCGTGGGCTTCGTGGGGAACGGCTACTTCAACGTGCCGATCACGGACGACGCCTTGCAGGAAGGACCGGAAGCGTTCGGGCTGATCCTGTCCAACGCGTTTGGCGGCATCACGCTGGCTGGCGAATACGTGCCGCTCGGCGTGGCCCTCGGCTACACGGACAGCAGCGAGGCGACGATTGCCGACGAGGACTTCAACCGCGGCATCTTCAACTTCGCGGTGGCCGGTTACATCGTGAATGAAAACGGCGGTGCCGCCATCATCTCCGTCATCCGCACCAACGGCGCTTCCGGCCGGGTGACGGTGGCCTACCGGACCCGCAACGGCACGGCGAACAGCGGCAGCGACTACACCTTGGCGACGGGGACGCTGACGTTTGAAACCGGCCAGACAAACGGCACGTTCCTGGTGCCGATTCTGGACGGGCCGGAAGTGGAGTTCGACGAGACGGTGACGCTCGTTCTCACCAATGCCACCGGCGGCGCGAAGCTGCCGGGCGGGCTGGCCAACTCGACGGCCACGGCCACGCTGACCATCGTGGATGACGACTTCCAGGCGGGCCGGCTGCAATTCAGCGTGGACAATTTCACGAACAACGAGAACGACGTGGTGGCCGTGGCGACCGTCACGCGCACGGGCGGCAATGCGAACGTGCTCTCGGTGAACTACCAGACGCTCGTCGGCGGCTCGGCGAGCTTGGCCGATTACGTTCCGACCAACGGCACGCTGACGTGGGCCAGCGGCGACATCGCGCCCAAGCAGATTCTTATTCCGCTGATCTTGGACGGCGTGGTGGAAGGTTCCGAGTCCGTGCTGCTCCGGCTCTCGAACCCCTCGATCCTCGGAGCCTTGGGCGCGCGCACGAACGCGACGCTGTGGATCACGGATGGTGACAGCTACGGCACGTTCTCCTTCAGCCAGTCGTTTTACGAGTCGGACGAGAACGGCGCGTCGCCGACCATCACCGTGCTGCGCGGCGGCGGCAGTGCCGGCCCGGTCTCGGTCCAGTATGCCACCTCGCCGCTCATCGCCACGCCGGGCGTGGATTATCAGGAGACGAGCGGCACGCTCACTTTCCAGCCCGGAGAATTTAGCAAGACCTTCCAGGTGCAGGTCATCGACAACACCGTGCCGGACGGCGACAAGACGATTCAAATCGTGCTGTCCAATCCGGTGAACGCGACGCTCGGTCTCATCACCAACGCGGTGCTCCAGATTGTGGACGATGAGTCCATCAATACGCCCGCCGGTTCGCTCGACACCACGTTCAGCACGCAGTCGGGGGCCAACGCGGCGGTCTATGCCCTGGTGCGGCAGCTCGACGGGCGCCTGATCATGGCCGGCGATTTCACGCAGGTCAGCAGCGTGCCGCGCAACCGCATTGCGCGCCTCAAGCCGAACGGCCAGTTGGACGGCACCTTTGACATCGGACCCGGAGCGAACGGCCCGATTCGCGCGCTGGCCCTGACCAGCGAAGGCAAGCTCGTGCTCGGCGGACTGTTCACCAGCATCAACAGCACGAACCGCAACGGTCTCGCGCGCCTCTCGACCGACGGCAAGGTGGACATCTCATTCAACCCCGGAGCCGGCGCGGACAACCCGGTCTTCGCCCTCGCGGTGCAGCCGAACGACAAGGTGCTCGTGGGCGGCTCGTTCAACACCTTCAACAACATCACGCGCCCCGGCCTGGTGCGACTGAACACGAACGGCGCGGTGGACGCCTCGTTCATGGTCGGCGCGGGCTTCAACGGCAGCGTCTATGCGCTGGCGTTGCAGAACGACGGCAAGGTGCTGGTCGGCGGCGAATTCATCTCCTTCAACGGCGTGGCGCGGACCAACCTCGTGCGGCTGAACGCGAACGGATCGCTCGACCTCGGTTTCAATCCGGGGCTGGCGATTGACGCGCCGGTGCGCGCCCTCCTCGTCGAGCCGGGCGGCCTCATCGTCATCGGCGGCTCGTTCACGAACATCAACGGCGTCACGCGCCGTTTCCTCGCGCGGCTCGACCAGACCGGCCTGCTCGATCCGAACTTCCTGCCCGCGCCCGCCCTGTCCGGTGCGGACAACACGGTCTATGCGATTCAGCAGCAGGTAGACGGCAAGCTCCTGGTCGCGGGTGATTTCAAATCCTTCAACGGCGTGACGCGCCGGGGCATCACGCGGATCTTCGACGCGGACGGCGCGACCGACCCGACGATCAACTTTGGTAACGGGG
>JANOAY010000434.1:0-5165 GCA_031411375.1 Pedosphaera sp.
CCGCAGCGCGTGAGACCAGTTGTGGCTGCTGCGGCTCTGGAGAGCCGCGCTCCATCAATCCGTCGGCGACCAGGCGCTGTTGTCGAGCAGTTGAACCCCGGGCCGCAGAAACTCGATGCGCCGGTTTTTGTAGAGGGCGCCGAGCGCCTGCTTGAAGGCTTTCTTGCTCACGCCGAAGTTCACGCGGATCACTTCGGGCGCGCTGTCATCATCGAAGGCGAGACGACCGCCCGCGCGTTCGAGCGCCTGGACGATCTGGAGTTGCAGCGAAGCCACGCGCTGGTAGCCCGAGGCGTCGAGGCTCAGATCAATTTTCCCGCCGGGACGGACAAGGCGCACGAAGCCTTTGACCTTCTGCCCAATCTCCAACGGGACGGTGACGTGATCGCGATAGAGCAGACCCTCGTGGGCGTTGGCCACGATGGCGGTGTAGCCGAGTGGCGACTGGCCGGTGATGAGCAAGTTGACCGGCTGGCCCGGCGCATACGTGGGCGTGTCGCGGCTGAAGTGGCGGCGCAAACGCGCGCTGGCCGCGATGCGCCGGGTCTTCTCATCGAGATAAACGGCGACGACGACTTTCTGCCCGACGCGCACCGGCCCGGTGTGCTCGCGAAAGGGGAGCAGCAAATCTTTGGCGAGTCCCCATTCGAGGAAGGCGCCGATCTGCTGGTGCGTGCTCACGACTTTCAGGCAGGCGAACTCGCCGACCATGGCGAGCGGCGTCTCGGTGGTGGCCACGAGGCGGTCGTCGGAGTCGAGGTAGATGAACACTTCGATCTTGTCGCCGGGCTTGAGGTCTTTCGGAATGTAGCGGCCGGGCAGGAGAATTTCGCCGAGATCGCCGCCGTTGAGATAGAGGCCGGGCGCGGATTCCCGCACGATGGAGAGTGTGTTGCGCCTGCCGATGGTTGCCATGCGCGGGGAGCGTAAGCAGAGGTGGAGTGAGACGGGAGAAATTTCTGCTTTGCGTGGTGCCGGCTTTCTAGCCGGCAGGTTAAGAGACATTCCTGTCTCGTGTTCTTCGGCATGCGTGTTTGCACAGCCCAGGCCAAGCATTTTGGAACGGGAGGTTGGCCCCCAACTTGCCGACAGGAATGTCGGCGTTACGGAACGCCGGCTTTCCAGCCGCGTCGTCCCGATCAATCCACCGGCCCCGCGCGGCGGAATTTTTTCTTCGCGGCGTGATGGGATTTGTCGGCGAGAATGCGCTGCTTGGCGGCGCGGCTGCGGCCGCGTTTCTGGCGGCGCAATTTTTCCACGCGGGCGCGCTCGGCTTCGACGCGGCTTTTCTGCTGGGCCTCGATTTTGTCGAGCAGCAGTTTGCGCGCGTGCAGGCGGTTGCGTCCCTGCTCACGCGTGGCCTGGCTCTTGACTTGAAGGCCCGTCGGGCGGTGCAAAAGCATGACGCACGTCGCGACCTTATTGACGTTCTGCCCGCCGTGTCCGCCGGAGCGGACGAAGGTTTCCTCGATGTCCGCCGTGCGAACGCCAAGCGCGGCCATGCGCTGGGCGAACTGCGCTTCTTTGTCCAAAGCGGGATGTTCCGCACTCATGGCGGGAGTGTGCGACGGGACGGGATGCTTTTCCATGAGGAAGAACTTTGTCCGGAAGAGGACAAAGAGGTTGGAAAACCTCCCAACTTGCCGACGGGAATGTCGGCGTTACGCCGCGCTTACTTGTCCGCGACGAACAAGGTGTAGGCGCAGCGTTTCGCGTGCGGGTAAAGTTTCGCCGGCACCGTGCGCACCGCGAAGCCCGCGTCGGTCAGCCGTTCGATGAATCCGTGATCCAGCCACGCCGACCAGATGGTCGCGCGCCCGCCCATCTTCAGTACGGCGGCGATGCGGCGCAGGCCCTCGTGCTGGTAGAGGCGGGTGTTTTCCTTTTGCACGAGGCCGTCGGGGCCGTTGTCGATGTCGAGCATCACGGCGTCGTAGTGCGAGCGCCCGGCGCGCGCGATCACTTCCCAAACATCGGCGACGATGACTTCCACGCGCGGGTCGTCGAGCAGCTTGCCGTTCAGGTCGGCGAGAAATTTCCGGTTCCACTCGACGACCGACGGCATTAGCTCGGCGACGTGAACTTTGGCGTCGGGCGACAATTTTTCCAGCACGGCGCGCAAGGTGTAGCCGAGGCCGAGGCCGCCGATCAGCACGGTGGGATTGGCGTGCTCGGTGAGTTCCTCGGTGGCGAGTTCGCCGAGCATCAGCTCGGAGAGGCTGTGCGAGGAGTGCATCAATTCCTCGCGCCCGACGCGGATGCAATACTCGCCGTCGTGTTCGTAGAGCGAGAGCAGCGCGCCGTCGGGCGTCGTGGTCTCGGCGAGCTTGACGGTGGGTTTCAAGCGGGCGCGAGAGACGAACTAGCCGATGGCGAGCAACTCGACTTCGAAGATCAAAGTGGAGTTCGGCGGAATCGCGCCAGGGTAGCCGTCGCGGCCGTAGGCGAGTTCCGGCGGGATGGTGAGTTTCACTTTGTCGCCGACGCGCATGGTGGCGACGCCTTTGTCCCAGCCGCCGATGACCTGCCCGAGACCGAGCGCGAAGGTGAACGGCTCGCGGCGGTCCACGGAACTGTCGAACTTCTTTCCGTCGAGGAAGGTGCCGGTGTAATGGACGGTAACGCTCTGGCCCTTCTTGGGCGTGACGCCGGTTCCTTCGACAAGTTTTTCAATTTTCAAATCAGCCATGCGCGGAGTTTCAGCAGACGGAGGATCGCGGGTCAATGGCGGGGGCATTGGAGCGCCGAGCACCGGCTCGGCGTGCTGCGTCGTCCTGGTTCGCGCCGAGCTGGTGCTCGGGCTCCTTCACTTCACAAACTTCTGCTCGCGCAGCCAGAACACGCAGTCGCCCGCCCACGGATGATTCTTCCCGAGTCCTAGGCCGTGCGCGCCTTTTTGATAGACGTGCAAATCGAACGGCACGCCCGCGCGTTGCAGCGCGGCGGCGAAGTCGAGCGAGTTCTCCACCTTCACCGCCTTGTCCTCGGCGGTGTGCCAAAGGAAGCACGGCGGCGTGTCCTTCGTGACCTGCGTTTCATTCGAGAGGAGTTTCACAAGTTCGAAAGAAGGTTCCTTGCCAAGCAGATTGTTCTTCGAGCCTTGATGCGTGTTCGGCCCCATTGAGATGACGGGATAGCAGAGAATGCCGAGGGTGGGCCGGCTGCTCTCGCGTTCTATGGCATCCGTCGCGTCGGCCTTGCCCGCGTCGAAATGCGTGAGCAACGTGGATGCGAGATGCCCGCCCGCCGACGAGCCGATGATACCGACGCGCTTCGGATCAATTTTGAATTCCGCCGCGCGCGCGCGCACCACGCGCACCGCGCGGGCCGCGTCCTGCAACATCACGGGATGCCGATAGCCCGCCGAGCCGAGCCGATACTTGAGCACGAAACAAGTGACACCGTTCGTCACCAGCCAGTCCGCGTAGCCTTTGCCCTCGTGCGCGGCGAGACCGCCGTAGCCGCCGCCCGGCAGGATGACCATCGCCGCGCCCGTGGCGATGGCGGGATCGGCGGTCTGCACCGTGAGCGTGGGAATGTCCTTGTCCGCCGTGCCGAGCGCGCCGGGTGCGCCGTCCGGCCAGAGCGGGACAGTGGTTTGGGCGCGGGCGATGCCGACGCAGATGAAGAGCGCGAGAAAACGGAGCGGTGATTTCATACCCGGACTTTGGTCAGGTGCGACGTCAGTTTCACGAAATTTCAGACGGAAAAATTCCTCCGAATCCAAACTTGACGCCGGCCCGTCAATCGCTAGAACGGAGGCACAAACCAAAACTCCATGCACCATTATGAAAACATTCCTGCTCCTGCTCTGTGCCGGTCTGGCTTTTGTCCCGGCGCGCGCTGCCGATTCGGTCAAACTCTCGGAAGTCCTCCGCGACGTGAACGCCTGCTACCGCGAGGAGGGTGAAACCTTTTGCGAAGTGGTGCAGCGCAACAGCGGGCGGGTCTCCGCGCGCGTGACCATCCCCGGCCTGGGCGCGGAGGTTTTCACGGAGGACACCGAAATCAGCGGCAGCATTGGCGGGCTGTCGCTCGGCGGCACTTTGGGCGACGCCCAATCCTCCGGGCCGAACCGGGCCGTCTTCCAGATCGTCGAGGAATACGAAGTTGAAACCCGGGACGGCGACTTCATCACCCGCTATCGGCGCGTTGGCACTGTCTCTTTTACCCGCGCACACGACACGCTGACGATGAACGCCTCGTTCAGCAAGCTGCCGGAAAGCATCGTGGCCGGCTCGGGTTCGTGGGACGAAGTAACCGGTCTGGGCCAGACGCAACTCACCCTGTCTGCGGGCGGACTCAGCTTCAGCAAGAATGTGAATTTCAAAGCCCGTGTCACGACGCAGCGCAACCGCTTCTCGGAAGACGAACCGCTCCGCACCGTCACCATTCAAGGCCAGGCCGACTTCACGCGCCCGACCGTGACCATCACGTCGCCGCGCAATCGCGCAACCACGACCAACGACACCAGCACTTTCCGAGGCACGGCCAAAGACAATTATGCCGTGGCGGAAGTCCAATACCGCGTGGGCGAAGGCGACTGGTCCTCCTGCGAACTTATCGCCGGTTCTCCCCTCCAGTGGACCGCCGAAGTTCCCATTGCCCCCGGCACCAACGTCGTGCAAGTCCGCAGCATTGACTTTGAAGGGCTGGAATCGAAGCCCGTCGCCCGCGCCATCCTGCGCCCGTTGCCGTAATCGCCGGGCGGCTGCTCGCATTTTACGTTGAACTCCCGCCCTCCTTCACTGGCATAGTCCGCCCGCGCCGTCGGCAGATGCCGCGCGGCTCGCGAAAAGAGAACTATGTCCGGACACGCATCGCACCCTGTCGAACTGCTGCGCTTCAATACTTGCGGCTCAGTGGACGACGGAAAATCCACGCTCATCGGCCGCCTGCTCTACGACTCGAAGTCGTTGATGGAGGACCAAATCGAGGCGCTCGAACGCTCCGCCGACATCACCGGCGGCGGACAGATCAATCTCGCTAATCTCACCGACGGCCTGCGCGCCGAGCGCGAGCAGGGCATCACCATTGATGTCGCTTACCGCTACTTCGCCACGCCCAAGCGCAAGTTCATCGTCGCGGACACGCCGGGGCATGTGCAGTACACGCGCAACATGGTCACGGGCGCGAGCACCGCGAATCTTTCCATCGTGCTCGTG
>JANOAY010000435.1:0-2213 GCA_031411375.1 Pedosphaera sp.
CATGAAGGCGAGCAGCTCGTCGCACATCGGCTTCACATGTTCGTAGCCAAATTTCATCACTCCCGTGCAGACCTGCACGGTGTCACCGCCGAGCAGGATGAATTGCGCCGCATCGGCGCCGGTCTCGACGCCGCCGATCGCGGAAAGCGAACGCCCGGGAAATTCCTTCCGGATCAACTGCGCAATCTCCATGACCATGCGCAGCGCGATCGGCTTCACCGCCTTGCATGAATAACCCCCGGGCGTGGTGTAACCTTCGACGGTCGGCTCGGGGCGCAGGGTATCGAGGTTCACGCCCATGACGCTGCGAATGGTGTTGATGGCGCTGAGGCCGGTCGCGCCGCCTTGGAGCGCGGCGCGGCTGGGGTCTTCGATGTGCGTGACGTTGGGCGTCATCTTGGCCCAGAAAGGTTTCTTCGCCTCGCCTTTCACCCAGCCGCAGACTTCCTCGAGGATGGCGGGGTCCTGGCCCATCGCCGCGCCCATCTTGCGCTCGGGCAATCCGTGCGGGCAGGAGAAGTTCAGCTCGAAGGCATCCACGCCCGCGTCCTGGCAGCGCTCGATGATCTCGACCCAGGCGTCCTTGCGATATTCCTCCATCACGCTGGCGATGAGAATGCCGTCGGGGAACTGGCTTTTGCACTTCTTGAACTCCTCGATCCAATGCCCGAAAGGCCGGTCGCTGATGAGTTCGATGTTCTCCCAGCCGATGACTTCGCCGGAGGTCGCGAGGAGCTTCGCGTAGCGCGGGGTGACATTGACGACCTTGGTGGAATCAAGGCTGACGGTCTTGGCGATGACGGCGCCCCAGCCTTCTTGAAACGCCTTGGTGATGACGTTGAGGTTGGTGCCGGGCGGGCCGGAGCCGATGATGAAGGGGTTGGGGAGTTTCAGACCATCGACGGTGGTGGCAAGGGTAGGCATAGCTTTGAACTTTCTTTCCTGACCGCAGGGTGAATCTAAGCGCGGCAACGCGGCGTGGCGACAGCAAAAATCAGGAAGCCAGGGTCAAGGTAGAGTAAGCGAAGTGGCAGGAGGCGGATTGAACCGACCGTAGTTGTCAGTTTCGCGCTGCCACTCCGCTCCTCATCAAACCGGACGAACGGATTTCCCGTATCCGGCTTTCCGAGTCGGGTTCCATCGCGCCGTTTGCCGGCGCCACGACAGGCACGGTCAGTGACTTCGCGTCGCAGAGGCTTATCTCCTTTCGGAGCCTTCGACCTCGTCCTCTCCTGCCATCCCGACAAGCATCCCGCCTTCGCTCCACTCCCATTACAGGAGCTTCTTCGCTACTACGCAGGACTCCGACTGCGGGACCGACACCCGCCGCCTCGCCGGTCGAACCGGCTTGTGCGGCGGATTGAGCTGGAGGTTTGCTCTGGCTCATCGGCTCCGCTCTCCCCGCTTTATCTGTGGTTGACCGTACCGACGTGCCTGCCACGCCGACCCCGCCGGAGATGGCAGCGGTTGACGATTATCCGCGCTGCCAGCATCGGCCTTCGTCCTCACACCAGGGACTCGGCGACTCCGGTTGTACTTTCTAACGAGGCTCATTGGCTGTGGTTCATCTTCATTCAGGCCCATCGGTTCTATGCCCGGACTGCTTATTCCCCTCGCCGCCTTGCGGGGCGACAGGCACCGGGCCGTTCCGTCGTGAACCGTCCAACTCGACGGGTGGGACTTGCACCCACGAGCGCAACCACCTTCACGGGCTGCTGCGGCGTGATTAAAAGTGGGTGAAGTCTTCCGCACGGGTTGGGCAAGTGGGCCGTCGCCTTGCGACGGGAGAAGTGGGCGGCGCACAGCGCAGCCCCACCAAGGTGGGGCGGCGGTGCTCCGCCGCCCTGATCTCCGTCGTGCCGCGACGAACCCGCCTCCTCACCTACTTTTAATCACAGCCGATTCGGGTGGTGTAATTAAAAGTGGTGAGAAGGAGGCGATGGCGCGCGCCGTTCACGGTCCACGCGGGCCGAAGAACACCGCGCCGCTCCGGTTGGTGCCGAGGAAGTAGCCGTAGCCAGCGTCGTTCGGACGGAGCACCGCCCCGTTGAATTTCACCGTGCGGGTGGTTCCGTTCTCGATGAAGGAGCCGCTGAACAGTCCGGTGCCGGGAACGATGCTCATGGTCAGCGTGTGCGCGCCGGCGTTGTTCACCCTGCCGGAGGCCCCAAGTGTGACCTCGTTCGAGAAAGTCCTGCTCAGGTCCGCGCCGG
>JANOAY010000436.1:0-1965 GCA_031411375.1 Pedosphaera sp.
GCGACAACCGGACGCGTCCGCTGTGGAAAGGCGCTTTGAAATCCATATGCTGCTGAGGGCTGGAAAGCCCGCACTCCGAAGAATTGCCTCGCCGCCCGCCGCCCGCTTAACGTCGCGCGGATGAAACAATCTTCGGACGCGCCAGTGGCGTTTCTCGGTCTCGATTGCGGCGGCACCCGCTCGGTCGCGATTTACGAAGGCGCGGGCGTGACGCGCCGCGCCGAGGCCGGGCCGGGCAACGTGCGCCTGTTGAGCGAGGCGCAACTGCTCGCGCTGTTCCGCGAACTGAAATCGGTTCACAAAAATTTGCCTGCGCCCCAAGCCATCGCCATCGGCATGGCCGGCGCGCGGCTCGACAGCGACCGCGCGCGCGTCCGTCGCGCCGCAGAAAAAATCTGGCGCGGCGTTCCCTGTTCGGCCTGGGGCGATCTCGACACTGCGCTCGCCGCCGCTGAACTAGATGAGCGCGTGGGCGAAAACAAATTGTCCGCGCTGGTCGTGGCGTTGAGCGGCACCGGTTCGTGCTTTTTCGGAAAAAATGCGCGCGGGCAGAACGTGAAAGTCGGCGGTTGGGGCCACCTCGTCGGCGATAAGGGCAGCGCCTACGAAATCGGCCTGCGCGCACTGAAGGCCGTGCTGTTCTACTACGATCGCGATGGCCGCATCTCGCCGCTCGGCCGCCGTCTGCTGCGCTTTCTCCTGCTCAATGAGTTGAACGATCTGCCGCCGTGGGCGCTGATCGCGAGCAAGACCGACCTCGCCGCGCTCGCCCGCGAAGTCTCCGCCGCCGCCGCGACCGGCGACCGTATCGCGCGCGACATCCTCGAAGGAGCCGCGCACAGCATCGCCAAGGACGCGCTCATCTGCGCCGGACGGCTGGCGAAGCGCGGCGCGCGCGTGAAGTTCGTGCTCGCGGGCAGCGTGCTGCTGAACCAGTCGAAGTTTCAAAAGCGCGTCGCCGCCTTCATCCGCGCCGGATGGCGGAACGCGGAAATTGTCCCGCTGAAACACGAAGCTGCGCTCGGAGCTGTATCACTCGCGAAGCAGTTGGTTGAGTTCAGAGTTCAAAGTTCAAAGTTCAAAGTTCAAAGTTCCTCCGACCTTGGACATTGGACCAAGGACCTTGGACTCCTGGATTCCCCGACCGAACAACGCAACCCGCTCTCGATAAAGCTCGATGAATTGCCAATCGACCGCGCCATTCTGCTGATGCTGAACGAGGACGAGAAAATCCCGGCGGCGATTCTCGCGGAGTCGAAGGCCATCGAACGCGCGGTGAAGAGCGCCGTGCGCTCATTCAAGACCGGCGGCCGTTTGCTCTACGTCGGCGCAGGCACCAGCGGGCGGCTCGGCGTGTTGGATGCGAGCGAATGTCCGCCGACCTTCCGCACCGATCCCGATCTCGTGCAGGGCATCATCGCCGGCGGGCAGACCGCGCTCTGGCGCGCGGTGGAAGGCGCGGAGGACGACCCGGCGGCGGGCGGGCGCGCGCTTGAATCGCGCAACGTCAATCGCCACGACACCGTAGTGGGCATCGCCGCCAGCGGGCGCACGCCGTTCGTATGGGGCGCGCTGGACCATGCGAAGGCGCAGGGCGCGACCACCGTTCTGCTCACGCTGAATCCGCATTTGCAAATCCCGCGCGCGCACCGCCCGGACATTTTGATCGCACCGAATGTCGGCCCGGAAATTCTCACCGGCTCCACGCGCTTGAAGTCCGGCACGGCCACCAAGTTGATCCTGAACATCATCACCACGCTGGCGATGGTCCGCACCGGCAAAGTCCTGAGCAACCTGATGGTGGACGTGAAGGCGAGCAACGTGAAGCTCCGCGCCCGCGCCGTCCGCATCGTCCGCACGCTCACGGGCTGGGACGAACCGACCGCTCTTGCCTCGCTGGAGAAAACCATGTGGGTGATCAAGGACGCAGTGCGTTTATCACCCCGGCAACGTGCCGCCAGTTTG
>JANOAY010000437.1:0-10339 GCA_031411375.1 Pedosphaera sp.
GGCGCCAACGGGCTGCTGGGTCACAGCCATCGGACCGAAATTGAAGTAAACCTGAGGCGGACAGCCGAAGGAGCTGTTGGTCGCAAACATGTTGCGCGAGATGTCAGGGGCGTTGTCCGCAATGGCCGGCCCGCCGGGCAGACGCACCGTGGCGGTAACGTGATCGCCGCCGCCGCCTTCCTGGTGGATAAGTTCGAGGTAGTAAGTCCGTCCCGCCACTAGGGGAATGAGGGCGGAGGGTAAGGTGACCGTGCCGCCTTGGTTCGGTTCCGCGTAGTCGCGCGTGCTGCCCCAAACGGTCTGCGCGGCGATCAACACTTTGTTAGCCGGCAACTCATCGGTGCTCAGAAACAACTGGACGTTGTCGTCGCCCTGCACTTGGAACTGGTAGTTGCCTGTGGTTGGCGGAGCGAACTGGCCATACATCCAGGTGCCGTAGTTATCAAGGTTCGGAAAGTAGGACATCTGGCCGATGGCCGTGTCTGTGAAAGAAGGCGCGGTGCAGTTGTTAATGGCGTTGCGAACCAGCCCGAGTGTGTTCGCGCCGTTGTAGCGTTTGAGAACCAGACCTGCGGGAGCATTGACCCCTGGCGCAGTGAGGTGGGTGAAGGTGCGGGTGGTCGGATTCGGAGCCAGCAGGTTGCCATCCGGGTCCGTGATGCCGGTGCCGGTGACGGCGTAGAGCACGCCCGCCGTAAGGCTGGAAACCGTCAGGCGAACCAGGCGAGGATTGCCCTGGTGGAATGCAGCGGCGGAAACCGTGACGCCGTTGTCCACCGTGTAGCTGCCAGGCACGAGCGCGGCCGCGCCCATGTCTTTCGAGAAGAGGACGTAGATGCTCGTGCCGGACGGGTCGAGACGGGAACTGGCCTCCAAAATTTGCGGCGCGGGAATGACGGTCAGCGTGGAGGAATTCGTCGCACTGCTGAAGAGGTTGTTGACGACCACGGAGAAGACCGCGCCGTTGGCGGGCAACCGAACGCTGAAGCTGTAACTGAAGCCCGTGGCACCAGCGATGGGCACACCGTTGCTATACCATTGTGCCGTGAATGGGAGCGAACCGTCCGCCTCCGTGGTGAACGTGGCCGTGGCATTTTCCACCACACTCTGGTTGCTCGGTCCGACCAGAACCACAGGGCCAAGACTGCTGGAATAGGTCGCCGGACAGCCAAAGGAATAAACTTGAGCAAAGGAGGAACTCGGGATGACGTTTTGCGTGCCATTGACGATGGCCGGCCCGCCTGGGGTCTGCACCGCCACTGACACATGGTCGCCACCGCCACCTTCTTGGAACAAGGCCTCCATGTAGTATCTCTGGCCGGCCACCAATGGAATGTTACCCGTGAGCGGGACAATGTTGTTGTCGCCGGAAATGAACTGGCGGGCACCGTTCCACGAGGTTTGCTGCGAGAGCAGGACTTTGTTGGCCGGATTCGCGTCCGTGCTCAACCACAACTCGGCAAGGTCATCCGCAGCAAATCCAAAGACATGGTTGCCGGTCGTCGCAGGAACGTAGAAGCCATTCACGATGGCGCCGTAATTCTCGGTGTCCCCGTCCGTGGAGTTGATTTGAGGATTGGTGCCGTACTCAAACGTGGCAAGGTTGGCATTGTAGCGCTGCGGGGTGTCGCAGTTAAGAATCTTGTTTTTGACCGTAGGAAAATCGCCTGAACCATCATAACGACGCAAGGTGATGCCCCCGTAGCCGACCGTATGAGAGACATTCACAGTGCTGGGTTCAGGAGCAATGGTGGTGCCTGCCAAATCCTGCACTCCGCTGATGGAAACTTGATACGTGGTGTTCGCCGCCAGCGTAGTGGTGGTGATTTTGACGACATTGCTGGCCGGGGTGGTGAACGCCGCCGCCGAGACGGTCACACCGTTGTTGACGGTGTAGTTGGCCGGGTTGAGCGCGGTGGAGTTCATCGCGCGGGTGAAAGTGATATAGACCGCGACTGGATTGTTCAAAGTCGTCGCCGACACCAATTCAGGCGCATCCAACACCGTGAGCGTGGCGTTGCCGCTCAGAGCGACCGAGGCGTTGTTCACATTGCTTGCACCCACCGAGTAAACCACACCGTTGTCAGCCACACCCAGGGCAGGCGTAGTATAGGAGACACTGTTCGCACCCGGAATCGGCGCGCCATTTGTGAACCACTGGAAGACGGCGAAATCAGCGCCGCCCGGCAGACGCACGAAGAAGGTGGCCGTCTGGCCCACGACCTTCGTCTGCGAGGCCGGCTGAGTGGTGATGGCAATCGTGTCCGTAGGCGTCCCATAATCGCGGAATTCCACGGTCGCCAGCGGTTCAGCACCGGAGTGACGCGCAACCGCGAAACCCAGATTCACTGTGGCCGGCAAGGCTCCACCTTCCCAAGTCGTCGTATCCTGCGCACCCTGCGACGTCCAAGCCGCACCATCCAAGCTGCGGAAGGCAGTGATGGTATTGCCCACGCGCTGCAAACGAAGCCAGGCGTTGGGATAACCAGGATTGCCCGTGCCGTCTTCATGCTCGCCTTGCGCGCCACTGGTGGTGCCAGTGCGGTAGGCGTAGCGCGTGTCGTTGGCACCATTGCCACCGTTGCCGGTCGGCACATCAGCGGGTGCGACGCGGTTGAAAGCCATCCGGCTGTTGCCGTTCAAATTCTCGCGCGCCATCAGGCCCGCCTTGGCCCAGCGCGCCGTCGGCTCGACGGACTCCACCCGCACGCGCACATCAAAATCCCCGGTGGAATCGAAGTGGGCATAATCAAACTCGTCGGTGGCCGACCAGATGTCGTTGCCGCCGCCTTCGAAGGTGTACGAGCCAAGCCCATTGGTGATGATCGCGCCGGTCGCGCCGCCACCGATGTGGGTGAAGTTGGTGAACTGCGCCTGAGCCGCCCACGTCAATGATCCGACGAGGAGCGTGGCGAGCAGGGTTTTGAGCTTGGAGGTGATGTGCATAAGTGAACTTTGGGTTGCCTGATTTACAGCCGTGTCCAGCCGGACAAAAGTAGGACAAACGAGACGATGGTGAGATCGCACGAGCAAATGTTTGGCTGAACGGTTCGTTTGGATTGGGGAAATACAACTCCACGTTCATGTTACATGCAAGCCAAATTTTTCCGTCGTGAGCCGTAACGCACGGGGCGACTTGCGCTCACCCGGGGTGAAGCGCGGTCTGCGCGGGGCGAATCGCTCCCAGAGTTGCCGGCCACCCTGTCCGCAGCGCCCCATGAATAATCGCACTTTTCACCCTGCCCATCAGCCGAACCGCGAACCGGACCGTCCGCCGTTCCGCACCAGTGTGGCGAATCACCGGCCGGATAACTTTTTTCTGCGTGCGGCCATTCTCTCGCGTCTTGTGTTGTCAGCCGTGGTCAGAAAAAATTGCCGCATGAAAACTTGGATTTTTTGGGCTTGGTGCACGCTCACCTTGTTCGTTCCCGCCACGCCAGCGGCGGACACCGACCAACAGCAGAAGCTCAACACCGCCGTCGAGGCGCTCACGCGCATGGATCGCGCGACACACGACGAGAAGCCCGCCATCCAGGCCGCCGTCCAGCGCGTGCTGGAGAAAACGCGCGGCACGCCGAACTTCGTCAAGCTCGTCCGTCACTTCGCGCTCACCAACCAGAACGCCGGCCTGCTCGACATCGCCGCACGTCTGCCCGCCGATGAATCAGGGGTGGAAGCCGTGCGCCTCGTGCTTGCGAGTGGCGATGCGAATGCGGTGCCAAGCATGCTGCAATCCACCAACGCCGCTCGCCTCGCCGAAGCCCTCGGCAACGCGCAGGAGAAACAGGCCGTGCCGTGGCTTACGCCGCTCATCACCGACGAAACACGCGATGTCGCCACGCGTCGCGCCGCCACCCGCGCGCTCGCGCAGACGCAGGACGGCGCGAAGTCGCTGCTCGCTTTGGCGCGCGAAGAAAAGCTGCCGGAGAATTTGAAATTCATCGCCGCCTCGGAACTCAACGCCGCGCGCTGGCCCGCCATTCAGTCTGAGGCCGCGAAAATTCTCCCGCTGCCCGCCGGGCAAAATTCCCAGCCGCTGCCGCCGGTCTCTCAATTGATCAAATTGAAAGGCGATGTCGCCAAAGGCGCGGAAGTGTTTCGCCGCGATACGACGGGCTGCGCCAAGTGCCATCAGGTGCGCGGCGAGGGGCGCGACCTCGGCCCCGCGCTCTCCGAGATCGGCACGAAGCTGCCCAAGGAGGCGCTCTACGAAGCCATCCTCGACCCGAGCGCGGGCATTTCCTTTGGCTTCGAGGCGTGGCAGGTGGAGTTGAAATCCGGCGACGAAGCCTTCGGCATCAAGACCAGCGAAACGGCGGACGAAGTCGCGATCAAGGACGCCAACGGCATCATCACGCGCCACCAGCGCACCTCCATCGCCGCGCTGCGACAGATGAAATCCTCGATGATGCCGGCGGGCTTGCAGATGACGATGACGCAGCAGGAGCTGGTGGACTTGGTGGAGTATCTGACGTCGTTGATGAAGCAGTAATCAGTGAAACAGTAATCAGTAACGACGTGCGGAGAAATTTGGACGTGGCCGGACGAATTACTGATTCACGGATGACTGACTTACTGATTACTTGATCCGCGTGATTACATTCACCAACGCGCAACTCATCCTCCCGGACTCCATTCGGCGCGGCTCGCTCACCGTGCGCGCCGGCCGCATCGCCAGCGCGCGCCGGAGCGCCGGTTTCCGGCCCGGCTCGCTCGATCTGCGCGGCGGCTATCTCGCGCCGGGCTTCATTGACCTGCACATCCACGGCGCGGTCGGGCGTGACACGATGGAGGCCAATGCCGGAGCGTTTCGCGCCATCACGGAATTTCATCTGCGCGGCGGCACCACGTCGCTCGCGCTCACCACGGTCACGGCGGCGGAGCAAGAAATCCTGCGCGTGCTCGAAGCGGCGAAACCTTTTCACAACCGGTCGCTCGGCGGCGCGCGGATCGCCGGCGTGCACATCGAAGGCCCGTTCATCTCGAAAGCAAAACCGGGCGCGCAAAATCCCAAGCAGATTCGCCTGGCGCGCGCCGCCGAGTGGAAAAAGTTTCTGCGCTACGGCCCGCTCGTCACTGAGATGACGCTGGCCCCGGAGGAGAACGGTGCGCGGCCGCTCATCCGCGCGCTGCGTGCGAACGGCTCCCTCGCCAGCGGCGGCCACACGAACGCCACCGAGGAACACCTGCGTTCCGCGCTCGCAGCGGGCCTGAACCATTCCACCCACACCTTCAACGCCATGAGCAGCGCCACGCGGCGCGGGCCGTATCGCCTCGCGGGCATGGTCGAGTTCGCGCTCGCGCACCCGGAGATTTGCTGCGAGCTGATCGCGGATGGCGTTCACGTCGCGCCCACGCTGATGAAGATGCTGTTCAACGCCAAGGGCCGCGACGGCGTGTGCCTGATCACGGACGCCACGGGCGGCGCGGGCCTGAAGCCCGGCACAACATTCCAAGTCGGCGACGTGGCCGCACGCGTCACGACAGACGCCGCGCTGCTCACCGACGGCTCCGCGCTCGCCGGCAGCACGCTCACAATGATCGAGGCCGTGCGTCGCGCGGTGCAACTGGGCGGCGCGGCACTCGTGGACGCGGTGCGGATGGCGTCGCTAAATCCTGCGCGGCAACTAGGCCGTGAGAAAGAATTTGGTTCGCTCGAAAAGGGAAAACGCGCCGACCTCGTGTGGTTCGATTCGCAGTTCCGCGTGCGCGGCGTGTGGCTGGATGGGGATGTGCGGTTCCTGGCCTGACCGGAGCGCGGACTTTCCAGTCCGCAGCGAACCACGGAGTAGCAAGGCTTACGAAACATCTGTCGCGCCCTGCCATTCATGGCTTGCTGCGGACAGGAATGTCCGCGCTCCGTAATTTCTCCCGCAACCTTGTCCCCGCCCCGGTTTTCCATATCGTGTTGCGCGTCATGTTCGCCACCGGTCTGGATCCCGATGCCGCCCTCATGCTGCGGGTGCGTGAGGGTGATCGCGCGGCGTTCGAGACGCTGGTCGAGAAATACAAGCAGCCCGTCATCAATCTCGTCGCCCGCACCATTGCTGATCCCACGGAAGCCGAGGACATCGCGCAGCATGTCTTTGTGCAGGTTTTCAAATCGGCGCATCGCTACGAGGTCACGGCCAAGTTCTCCACCTGGCTCTTCACCATCGCGCGCAATCTTTCGCTGAACGAAATCCGCCGCCGCTCGCGGCATCGCGCGGACTCGCTCGATCAAACGTTCGCGGACGATGACGAACATCCGATGCGGCAGGCCCCGGACACAAAGACGACGGGGCCGACGGAATCATTGTTGCAAGGCGAGCTGGAGGAGAAGGTCGAGGAGGCCATCGCCGATCTGCCGGAGAAGCAACGCACCGCGCTGCTCATGTGCCGCCACGAAGAATTTTCCTACGAAGAAATCGCCAAGGTCGTGGACTGCTCGCTCTCGGCGACGAAGTCGCTGATTCACCGCGCGCGGGAAACTTTGAAGGAGCGGTTGAAGCCGTACCTGCGAACGGGCGCGTGGAGGGAAGATGAATAGTGGAACCATCGTAACGCCAGCTTTCCAGCCGGCAGGTTGCGAGACTTTCCAGTCTCGTGCTCTTCGCTCGGCGAGTTTGAACAGACACAGACCGGTCAGTCGGAACGGGAGGTTGGAAAACCTCCCAACTTGCCGACACGAATGTCGGCGCTACGTAACGCTAGGACGCCTGCCCCATTGCTCCGTGAGGAAATTGAAACTTTGTTGGCCAACTGGTTTTGAACTGAAAGGAAGATCATGAAAGACGTGCGTGATGATGATTTGTTCCGGCTGAGTCTGCAGCCGGAGTTGTCGCCCGAGGAGGAATCCCAACTCGAAGCGTGGCTTGCCGCGCAGCCCGACGCGCGCGCCGCGTGGGAGGCCGACCGCGCGCTCGGACGCGCCCTGCAATCTCTGCCGGACGCTCCCGTGTCGAGCAACTTCACCGCGCGCGTGATGCAGGAACTGGATTTGGAAGAAGCGCGCGCGAGCCAGAAGCCGCGCGGCTGGCGCTTGCTCTGGCCGCGCCTCGGCTGGGCCACGGTGGCGGCGCTGGCGCTGACCATTTTTGGCACGCAGCAATTTCTCAATGTCCAGCGCACCCAGTTCGCCGCCGACGCCGCGCTCGTCTCGAAAGACATCGCGCGCCTGCCCGACGCATTCCGCGATTTCGACGTGGTGGATTCGCTGCGGGAAATCCCGGCGGCGAGCGACGATGGCATTTTAGCCGCCTTGCAATGAAACGCCTTTGGCTCCAACTGGTTCTGCTCCTCGTGACGCTCGGTGTGGCGGGCGCGCAGCCTGCGCCCTTGCCGCCGCTGCCCACGTCGCCGGTCACGACCTTCCGCATGTTGCTGGCAACGAACGAGGCCGGGCGCAATCAATGGCTCGCGTTGCACAAGCCCGCCCAGCGCCAGTATCTCGAAAGCAAAATCGCCGAGTTCTCCGCGCTTACGCCGGACGAGCGCAACGCGCGTTTGCAGGCGCTGCAACTGCGCTGGTATCTGCCGCAGCTCATGAAGATGTCGCCCGCTGACCGCGCGATGCGGCTGGCGAAAATTCTCCAGCCCGACCGCGCGCTCCTCGAAGGCAAGCTGCGGACGTGGACGATTCTTCCTCCGCCCATCCGGCAGGACTTGCTGGATAACCAGCTCGCCATCAGCGTGTTTGTCTCCGCGAAACAGGGCGGCACGAATGACGCCGGGCTGACCGGACTCACGGCCGCGAAGCGCAAGGAGCTGGAGGAACAATCACAGCGGTTGAATGAACTGCCCGAAGCGCGCCGCGCGCAGGTCATCGCAAATTACGAACGATTCTTCGGGATGCCCACGCAGGAGCAGAGCCAGGCGCTGCGGAAACTGACGCCGCAGGAAACCGCGCAGATGCAACAGACGCTCACCAGCTTCAACCAGCTTTCCAGCGAGCAACGCAAAGAGGCGCTGGCCGGGTTCAGGAAATTTTCCGAGCTGTCTTCCATCGAGCGCGCCGCCTTTCTGCAAACCGCCGAACGCTGGCAGGCCATGAGCGAGACCGACCGCGAGAACTGGCGCAAGATGGTCGCGCGCCTCCGCAGCGCGGGCGCCATTCCCCCGCCGCTCCCCACGCCCGGACGCAAGAACACGGCGGCGCTGGTGGGGAAGGTGAGGTAGTTGGTGGGATGAGATCCCGCAACTGCGGGGCCGCATCGTGAAGTCATCGCTACACGAGACTGGAAAGTCTCGCTACCTGCCGACACGAATGTCGGCGCTACGACGTAACGCCGGCTTTCCAGCCGGCAGGTTGAGAGACATTCCTGTCTCGTTTGCCAAAGCGCGGAGATGCTCGCTGCGCTCGCGTCGGCTACGCCGACAAATGGGGTTCGACGGAGTCTCACCCCACCTGTCAGCAAGAAATAAAAAGCGCCGCCATGACCATTCATGGCGGCGCTCGGAAAAGCCTGCGGCGTTCGTTACCGCTTCTTGCCGGCGGCGGTCTTCGCGGCTTCGGCCTGCTTCTTCGCATCGCTGGCGGAGGTGCTCTTGGACTGCTTCTGGTTGGCCTTCTTGTTCACGGACTTGGGTGATTTGTCGCCCATAATAATCTCTCGTTTCGTACTGTGGTTTGCTCGCCTGCGGAATGTAAGGTTCTCCGAAGTCGTCCGCGACCTTGGAGGTGCCAGCGGAGCGAGTCAAATATGGAAGAACTGATTTTGAAGTTGCTGGGGCGCGATGATTACGCCCCCTTGAACGTCCCCGAACTGCTCACCCAACTCGGCCAGCCGCCGCATCGTCAGCAGGAATTGCAGCGCGTATTGCGCGCGCTGGAACGCGACGGGCGCGTGCTGCGCACGAAGGGCAACCGCTACATCGTGCCGAGCGAGGCGGATCTAATTCCCGGCCGCATTCGCATGAATCGCTCGGGCAAAGGTTTTCTCCAACCGGATGATTCCACGCTGAAGGAGATCGCGATTCCCGAGAACGCCACCGGCACCGCGCTGCATGAAGACCGTGTGCTGGTGCGGCGCGACGTGCGCTCGCAAGGCTTGCGCGCGCGCGGCGGCAGCGACGCGAACACGGGCACCGTCATTCGCGTGCTTGAACGCAAACGCAGCTGCCTTGTCGGCACGTTGCAACGCGGCAAACAATTTCTCTACGTCGTGCCGGATGACCCGCGCATGACGCATGATGTCTATGTCCCCGAGCCGCGCGATGTGGGCCGACCTGCGCTTGTCGGTGACAAGGTGGTCGTCGAATTGCACGAATGGGAATCACGCCAGTCGAATCCCGAGGGCGAAATCATCGAGGTGCTCGGAGCGCCCGGCGAGGAGGGCGTGGACATGCTCTCCGTGCTGCGCCAATACGATCTGCCGCTGCACTTTCCGAAACAGGTTTTGAGCGACGCGCGCGCCATCGGCAGCGAAGTTCGCGCGGAGGAAATCGTCGGTCGCGTGGATTGCCGCCGCGATCAGGTCGTGACCATTGACCCCGATGACGCGAAGGATTTCGACGACGCGATCTGTCTGCAACGCGTCTCGCCCGAGCAATGGAAGCTGTGGGTTCACATCGCCGATGTGTCGCACTACGTGCAGCCCGGCACGCCGCTCGACGTGGAAGCGCGCAAGCGCGGCAACTCGACATATCTCGTAGACCGCGTGATCCCGATGCTGCCCGAGGCGTTGAGCAACGAACTGTGTTCGCTCAAGCCGAACGTGGATCGCCTGACGAAGTGCGTGGAGTTTCTCGTCTCGAACGAAGGCCGCGTGTTGAGCACGAAGTTTTATCCGGCGGTCATTCATTCGCAACGGCGGTTCAGTTATCAGGAAGTGTTCACGCTACTCCAGCGCGCGCCCGCCTCGCCCATCGAGCAGATGCTGCATGACGCAAACGACCTCACGCAACGCATCCGGCGGCTGCGGTTCAAGGCCGGCTCGCTCGACTTGGATTTTCCTGAAACGAAAATTCGCCTCGATGAGCGCGGACAGATTTCGCGCATCGAGAAGATCGTGAACGATGTTTCGCACCAACTGATCGAGGAGTGCATGTTGCTCGCGAACGAAGCCGTGGCGGGACGGCTCATGGCACAGAATCTCAAAGCCATTTACCGCGTCCACGAGGAGCCGGCGGAGAAGCGACTGCTGGAATATCGCGAGGAAGTTCTCAGCCACAACGTGCCGTGCGGCAACTTGAACAACCGCACCGAAGTCCAGCGTCTCCTGCACAAACTCGGCACCATCCCCATCGGCCAGGCGCTGAAGATTGGCTTCCTCAAGTCGTTGATGCGCGCGCGTTACGCCGTCGAGCCACTCGGCCATTACGGGTTGGCGAAAAAGAAATACGCGCACTTCACCTCGCC
>JANOAY010000438.1:0-4310 GCA_031411375.1 Pedosphaera sp.
CCAGCCGGCAGGTTCAGACACATTCCTGTGTCGTGGCCACGGACAACACCACGATCACGATTCCCAAATGCCTGCCCTCAACCGGCTAACTAATTTGGACTGACTCTCGGCCATCTCGCTGCCGCGTCGCCTCGTAGAGAAACACCGCCGTGGCACTCGCGACGTTCAGCGAGTTCATGTGCGAAGGCATGGGGATTTCCACCATGTCATCGCACACGGCCAGCACGGCCTCGGTGAGCCCCGGCCCTTCCGCACCGAAGACGAGGCAGCAGTCGCCGCGCAAATCCACGGCGGACAATTTCTTCGCATCCGGTCGCGGATGCGCGGCCAGACAGCGCACGCCGCGCGCGCGCAACGCCGTGAGCGTCTCCACCAGATTTTCCACCTGCGCCACGGGCTGCTCGAAGATCGTACCCATCGAACCGGATACGGCGCGGCGTTGGAACGGACTGCCGCACGTCTCGCCCACGACGAGAAAGTGCGCGCCAAACGCTGCGCAGTTCCGCACCACCGCGCCGAGATTTTCCGCGCTGGCAATGCCTTCGACGGCGGCGAGCAGCAGCGGACGCGGCGATGTTTCGAGCAAGGAGGCGAAGCCCGGCTGCGGCGGAATCTTCGCCACCGCCAGCGCGCCCTGGTGCATCTGGTAGCCGGTGATCGTTTCCAGAAGTTTTTGCTCCGCGACGAAGACGGTGATCTCCTCCAGGCGCGCGCGAAGTTGCGGCTCCAATTTTTCCAGCCACGCGGGCGTGAGCAGCGCGGAGGAGACGGTGAAGCGGCTGGCGAGCAAGCGTCGCACGACCTTGGCGTTCGTGGCCACCAGCACGCCCGCGCGCTCGTGCTCGTCCACGCGCTTGAGCGTGAGATACCACGCCAGCTCGGGAGCTTCGAGGGACGCGACGGGGGTGATGTGCAAGTTTGCCACGCGCGGAGTAAAGCCGGTGGCCCGGAAAATCCAAAATCCAAATCCCAAACAAATTCCAACAGAGTCAAATTTCCAAGCGCCGTCCGGCTTGGTCGCGGCCCGCGGACTTCGGCCGCACTCCTCAGCTCCCGCCCGGCGGCCCGTCCGAATTCTTCTTCGTCAGCTGCCGGTAACGCCACACGCCCGCCAGCAGCAGCAGCACGCAAGACGCCTTCCACACGAAGAGCCACCACGGCTTCCACCACGCGCCGGTGCGCGCCTCCACCAGATTGGAAAAAACAAAGGCGACTATGACCACGGCGAGAAGCCAGAAAGTGGAACGCAAACGACACGCGCGACGAAAGGCGCTGATGAACAGCACGAGCGCGAAGACCAACCAGACGCCCGCCTCGATCAGATTACAGTTTCTCCACCACCTGCTTCACGACGAACGGAATGATTTTCTTTTCGTTCGCGTGGCCGGTGGTGAAGACGACCAGCACAAATTTTCTGCCGTCCGCCAGTTCGACATACGCCGCGTCGTGGCGGGTGGTGCTGGTCCAGCCGGCTTTCGACCACAGCTTCGCGTCGCGCGGCAGGCCGCCGGCAGAGAAGCCGCGCGCCTGATCGTCGGCCTCACCCTGCGCGGTGAAGTCGCGCGCGTGCAGCGTCATCATCTCCGCGCTGCGTTTGGCGGAGACGCACTGGCCGAGGGCGATTTCCGTGAGCAGCCGCGCGGTCGCGTCCGTGGTGAGCATGTTGCGGTTGCCGAATTTCTCGCCGACCCACACGCGCTCGCGGCCGTAGGGGCCTTCGTTCCACGGCTTCTGGTTGGCGTTGATGTTCGTGTAGCCGAGCGCAGTGAAATGGCGGTTCACGGCGTTGCGCTTCTCGCCCCAGAGTTTCATTTCGGCAGCGGACAGTTCCGGGCCACCGGTGGTGTCCGAAAGGACATCAAGGACGTAAGCAGTGGCGTCGTTCGAGGAGTCCACGATCATGTCCTTCATCGCGCGGCGCAGTTCGGCGGTGTCGGTGATCTGGCCGTCCTCCAGCCAGCGGTGCGTGGCGGCGAGGTAAAACATCTTCACCACACTGGCCGGATAAATCGCTACGCCGCCGCGCGAACTGCCGTGCTGCAGCTGCTGCGCGTCGCGCACGTCCACGAGCGTGATGGCGAGCTGGTTGGTCAGAAGTTTCTTCGCGGCGAACTCCTGAAGTGTCGCCGTGAAAGTTTCATCCACGAGGGCTTGCAGCCGCGCGTCACGCGCCCCGAGACCATTCGTTTCCGCAGCGAACATGGGCGTAAGCATAAGCAGGAGCATCGTGCAGACGGCGAGAATTTTGAACCACGGAAGACACGGAAAACACGGAACGAAAAAACGTTCCAATTTCTTCCGGTCTGCTTCCGTGTTTTCCGTGGTCAACGTCTTCATTCCATTGTCTCCAGAAAGCGCATGATGGAATCGCCGTGTTTCATGAACTTCCGTTCGTGCCAGCGGGGCGGCAGCGTGAGCGTGTCGCGGCGCGCGTGGCCAAGGACGAACAGCCCGCCCGGCGCGAGCAGGCGCGGAAGCGTCTCGTTATCCAGGCAGCGTTGCGCGAAAGACTGGCTGCGGTGGCCGACGTTCTTCTCGCCATACGGCGGGTCGGCGAGGATGAGGTCGTAGCTTTCGCCTGCCGCCGCGAGCTGCGGCAGCGCGGTGAAGACATCCTGCACGCGCACGCGGAAGGAATTCACCGGCAGGTTCAGCGAGGCGCAGTTCTGCTCGATGATGCGCGCGTGCTTGGGCGAAAGTTCGATGCACAGCGCCTCGCGTGCGCCGCGACTGAGGCATTCGAGACTGAGCGCGCCGGTGCCGCCAAAAAGTTCCAGCACGCGCGCGCCCTCGATGCGCGGAGCAACACTGTTGAAGAGAGCCTGCCGCACCATGTCCGGCGTGGGCCGCACGTCGAGCCCTTTGGGCGCTTTGAGAATGAGTCCGCCGGCTGATCCGCCAATGATTCGCACGGGCCAGTTGTGGCGGATGAATACGTCAGGGGCAAGCGCGCGGCTGGCCGGAAAGCCGGCCTTACGCCGTAGCGCCGACTTTCCAGTCGGCAGGTTGGGAAGCTTTCGAGCCTCCGCTCCAACAGGACGGGCCTGGCCTGTTCAAACGGAACACACGCGCCGGGGGACCGGAAACACGAGACAGGAGTGTCTCGCAACCTGCCGGCTGGAAAGCCCGCGTTACGCTGCGGCTCATCTGAAGACGAGCGGCGCGAACTCCGCGAGATACTTCCGCCACACCGGCCATTGATGCGCGCCGTCCGTGACTTGGTAAGTGTGCGTGATGCCTTTGGCGTTCAGCGCGTCCTCGAAGGTGGTGTTGCGCGAGAGCAGGAAATCGTCTTTGCCAATGGCGATCCAGAGCAGCTTGAGTTTCTTGTTCGTGGCCTTGGCGTCGTTCAGCGCGAGGGAAACATCATCCGCACTCGGCACCGCCGCGCTCATTCCGCCAACCCACGCGAACTGGTCGAGGTGATTCAACCCCACATGCAGCGCCTGCCCGCCGCCCATCGAGAGGCCGATGATCGCGCGGCTCTCGCGTTTGTTGATCGTGCGATAGTTCGCCTCCACGAACGGCATCACGTCCTCGATCAATTCACGCTCATAGGCTTTCGTGTTGCGCCCGCGTTCGGTCGTGTTGGTCGGACTCACGCCCGGCGGCGCGACGTAGGGATGGCCGTCGGTCATCACCACGATCATGGGCTTGGCTTTCTTCGCGGCGATGAGGTTGTCGAGAATCACATTGGCGCGGCCGAGCACGGACCACGTTCCGTCGTTGTCGCCGTTGCCGTGCAGCAAATACATCACGGGCAGTTTCTTCCCCGACTGATCGTAGCCCGGCGGCGTGTACACATGCAGCGAGCGGCGAGCGCCCAGCGACTTGGACTGATACGAATGCACGCTGACCTTGCCGTGCGGGATGGCCGCGTTCCACTCGTGCGCCAGCGGCGGATTCCCCGGCACCTCGACCATGCTGCTGCGCGGCGAACGGCCCGGCTTCACGGCGGGGTTGCCGGGATCAAGCGTCTGAAATCCATCAATGGAGAAGCTGTAGCTGTACAACTCCGGCGCGAGCGGGCCGACGGTCACGCTCCAGTTGCCGTTCGCATCTTTCGCCATTGGCTTCGCGCCCGGCCATTCGCTCGACACGGAGACGTTGGTCGCGTGCGGCGCGCGGACACGGAAGGTCACGCTGCGATCCGCCGCGACTTCAGGCGAGATAGGTTGCGGCGCTCCGAAGCGGCGGGGCGGCGGGTTGGTGTTGTCGGCGGCCTGCACAGTGCAGCAGGCCGCAACGAGGCTAATAAGAATTCGCGAGGGGTTCATTTGGATTGAGTGCCGACAGTTCTAGCGAAGGGC
>JANOAY010000439.1:0-7497 GCA_031411375.1 Pedosphaera sp.
GTGCCTTACGAACCCGCACCTTGGGCCATCGCCCCTTTCGCCATCTTGCTGGCGATGATCGCGCTCGGGCCGCTCTTCTTCGAGAAGTGGTGGCTCAAGCATTATCCCAAGGTCGCCTTCGGTCTCGCGGCCATCACGCTCAGTTATTATTTGTTCGGCCTGCCGTCGTCGGCCCGCAACACCGTCGCGCACACAGCCCTCGAATACGTCAGCTTCATCGCGCTCATCGGCTCGCTCTACGTCGTGTCCGGCGGCATCCACATCAATGTGAAGGGCGAGGCCACGCCGCTCGTGAACGTCGTGTTCCTCCTCATCGGCGCAGTGCTCGCGAATGTGCTTGGCACCACCGGCGCGTCCATGCTGCTCATCCGTCCGTGGCTGCGCATGAACAAGTATCGTGTCACCGCGCATCATGTCGTGTTCTTCATTCTCATTGTGTCGAACGTCGGCGGCTGCCTCACGCCCATCGGCGATCCGCCGCTCTTTCTCGGCTACTTGAAGGGCGTGCCGTTCTGGTGGGTCTTCGAGCATCTGTGGCCGATGTGGTGCGTGGGCGTGGGCTTCCTGCTTGCGGCGTTTTATTTCGTGGACCGGCGGAATTATTTGAAGGCACCGAAGCAAGTGCGTGCCGAACTCGCCGAAGGCCACGACCAATGGCGCTTCGAGGGCCTGGCGAACGTCGGCTTCCTCGCGCTCATTCTCGTCGCGGTGTTCATCCAGAATCCGCCGTTCGTGCGCGAGGGCATGATGGTCGCCGCTGCGCTCGGCTCATGGTTCTGCACGAAGAAACACATTCACGAGGCGAACCACTTCAACTTCCACCCTATCCAGGAGGTCGCGATTCTCTTCATCGGAATTTTTTCTACGATGATGCCCGCGCTGGATTACTTGCAGTCGAACTCCGCGATTTTCTCGAAGGCTGGGCCGGGCGTTTTCTACTGGGGCAGCGGCGTGCTTTCCAGCGCGCTCGACAACGCACCCACGTATCTCAGTTTCCTCAAGGCGATCTTTGGCGCGTTCATTGATCCCGCGACCGTGCAGCAAGTGCAGGCGTTGGTGGCGAATCACGGCGAAGGACTCGCCGCCGCGAGCGAACCCGTGCGCCACACTTACGAGGCGCTGCAAAAATATCACGGCGCGCTGCTCGTCAAGGGCACGGTGGACGTGGAGCACATTGATATCGCGTTCCTGATCGGGAGCGTGCAGTTCAACGGCTACCTCATCGCCATCAGCGTGGCGTCCGTCTTTTTCGGAGCCTGCACCTACATCGGGAACGGGCCGAACTTCATGGTCAAGGCCATTGCCGATCATCAGAAGGTCCACACGCCCGGATTCCTCGGCTACATCCTGAAATTCACGCTGCCCTTCATGCTCCCGATGCTAGTGCTGGTGTGGTGGCTGTTCTTTCGGAAGTGAAGGGCAGGGGAGTGGAGGGTTGAGAGTCGGAAAATCTTCAACCCTCTCAACGCCAGTCTGGAGTAACTGACAAAAAATCATTTCCGTTTTGCCGAATGGAAGCGTTCTCCCTCACCCCGGCAGATCAGGCCCGAAAATTACTTTCGGTCACCACTCGAACTCTCACCGCAGCGGAGCCACGCTCACTTCGCGGAAATGGACGCGCGCGCCGTCGTCGTGATTTTGCAGGCCGATGTAGCCGGCGTTTGGACGCAGGCCGCGATCCGGTTCGTAGTCCTTCACCTTCGGCGGCACGGGATCGCCCTCGTTGAAATCGGTGACGAGCGCGCCGTTGACTTCCACGAGCGTGCGTTTGCCTTCGAGGGTGATGACCATCGTGTTCCACTCGTTCAGCCGTGTGCTCACATTTTTCTTCGCCTCGTTGAAACTGTAGAGCGTGCCGGTGCGATGCCAGACGTCGCCGCGATTTTCAATCTGCACTTCGTAGCCCCGATTCACCGCGAACCACGGATCGCGCGGCGGCTCGGGAATGCGGATGAACACGCCCGAGTTGTCCTGCGTAGTCGTGGGCTTGAAGACCACGCGCAGGCGGCAGTCGCCGAATTTTTCACGCGTGTACCAGAGCATCCCCATGCCGCCGTGCGTCACGAGTTCGCCCTGCTCCAGTTTCAATTCGCCGGGGCCGCACATTTGCCAGCCTTCGGTGGAGCGCCCGTCGAAGAGGGGTTTCCAGCCGCCAGCTTTTTCCTCCGCCGGACGCGTGCGGCAGGAGGCGAGGGTGAAAGTGAGCGCGAGCAGCGCCACGGCCTTCGTGCAGTTCCAGACAATTGATTTCATGGGCGGGCGCGACGCTACCGCTACGGCGCGCAGGTGAAAAGATTTTGATGGAGAGATGGAGCCCGCGCGCCGCCCGGAACCGAACCGCGTCTTTACACCGCGAAACACGCTGCCTAAAGTCGCACGCATGGCTACTGAATTTGATGCTTCCGAGTTCGTGGACCGCGAGTTTGAAACCGCCCAGCGCGCGTCCTTTCGCGGCGCGAGTTCCACCACTTCCGCCACCGTCCAGACGCTGGACGGCGGCCGCGCTCCGACGCGCGAGGACGTGGACAACAAGGTCGGCGATTTGCAGAGCAAGCTCGCTGAACTGAAGCGCGCGCAAACCGAACTCGAACGCGAACGCGGCGCGCTCGAAGAAACCCGCCGCCGCCAGACCGAGTTCACCACCGGCCGCGAAGAAGTTTTGCACAACCTCACGCGCGGCCTCGGCTTGCTGGAGGAATCCGAGTTCGCCGCGCGTCGCGACGCCGAGCAGATGGCGCGCACCATTGGCGAACTGCGCGAGGCGCTCGCCAAAGTTCAGTCCATCAACGACTCCGCGTGGACGAAGGACGACTTCCAGCTCGAACTCACCCGCGCCAACACCGCCATCGAAAGCGCCCGCATGGAATGGAACGGCGCGCGCCTCAAGTGGCCCGTCCTCTCCGGCGAAAAATTCCAGCAGGCTGTCGCGAAAGAGCAGGCCGCGCCCGCCGTGCCGCTCGCGGAGAAAAGTTTTCTCGAACTCTGCCGCCTCGGCCTCGCCCTCACCTGGCCGCTCGCGCTTGGTGCGCTGGTCATCATCATCGTGCTGCTCCTGCGGCGCTGAGTTCGCGTCATGGGACTCTTCCAGAAAAAGCACGATCCCATTTCCGACAAGGCGCGCGCCCTGACCGCGCAGATCGAGGCGCTGGAATCGCAGATCAAGCAACTGTCCAACGAGGCCGCGAACCCGCAGCCGAAATTCCGCTCCTCGACCGCGCCCGGCGGACTGGCTACGCGCCCGCCCGCCGCCGCGCCGACTCCGGCTCCCGCTCCGCGCGAACCCTTCGAGAAAATTGATCACGCGCCGCTCCAGTCCTCAGCGCCGCAGCCGGGCCGCGAGCATTACATCGAAATGGGCGTGCGCAAATTCGACCTCCTGGCCGCGTGGCGGAAGCTCAAGGAAGTGTTCCAGCCGCCGCCCGCCTCGAATCCCAAGCTCGTGAACTACCTCGCCGCCGGCAGCATCCAGGGCCTGCGCCCGTTGCGCTACGAGAAGCGCGTGGCGCGCAACCGTTTCGTCCTCCTCGTCGTCGTGCTGGTGCTCGTGCTCTGGGGCATCCTCGCCGTCGTCTTCAAACGCTGACGTGCCGACGCGCGAACAGCCCCGGCTGGAAATCTGCATCCTCGCGGGCGGACTCAGCACGCGCATGGGCCGTGACAAATCCCGGATCAAACTCGGCGACGCCACTCTGCTCGCGCGCATCCGCGCCGTGGCGGAAAATTCCTCCATCGCCTTGACCGGCTACGCGAACGCGCGGAACGGCAAACTCCAGCCGCGCGTGCGCGTCCTGCGCAAAGACGCCATCCCGCGCTGCGGCCCGCTCGGCGGCATCATCACCGCCCTGCGCTCGACCCGCGCGCGCGCCGTGCTCTTCCTCGCGTGCGACATGCCGCTCATTACGCCGCTGCTGCTGCGCCGCCTCTTCCGCGCCAGCGCGGACGGGAAGTGCCCGACGTTCACCGCGCATGGCGAGCGTGTGGGGTTTCCGCTGCTGCTGCCGGGGACGGATCTCGCGGCGGTGGAGGCGCAACTGGTTGCGGGCGAATTCTCTCTCCAAGCACTGGCCAAGAAACTCGACACGCGCCGCCTGCTCGTCCCGGCACGCAGCGAAGAGCTGTGGAACGTCAACACGCCGGAGGATGTGAAGCGTGTGGAGGACGCGCTTCGTGTGCGCGAACAGCGCGCTTTGGCGAGCGCAGGAACACGAGACAGGAATGTCTCGTCACCTGCCGGCTCGAAAGCCGGCGTTACGTAGCGCCGACATTTCTGTCGGCAGGTGGAGAGGCTTTCCAGCCTCGTCTCCCTTTCTCCCTTTCCCCCAGCCGCCCTTTCCCGTTTCATCCCTCGCGTGCGCTTGCCCCATCGAATCGCCACGCTGCTTTACGTGTTCAACGAACGCGATGAAGTGCTCCTGCTCGAACGCGCCCAGGAACCCAATCGCGGCTTCTGGTCCCCGTGCGGCGGCAAGCTCAAGACCGACGACGGTGAATCCCCCTACGCCTGCGCCTGCCGCGAGGCGCACGAGGAAATGGGTCTCACCCTCACGCCGCAAGATTTGCACCTCGCCGCCA
This sequence comes from Pedosphaera sp., assembly GCA_031411375.1. Classification (GTDB taxonomy): domain Bacteria; phylum Verrucomicrobiota; class Verrucomicrobiia; order Limisphaerales; family SIBH01; genus JANNGC01. Next base: position 4,573 of record JANOAY010000439.1, read on the forward strand.
TTGTCAGCGAACACGCCTATGGCGGCGCGGGGCATTGGCTGATGTTTCTCTTCGAGGTGAAGGTGCGCCTGCGCGAATGCCCACCGCCGCATCCCGAGGGTGTGTTCCGTTTCTTCCCGCGCGAGGCGCTTCCCGCGCTGCACATTCCGCAGACCGACCGGGACATTCTGTGGCCGCTCTTCTGGCAGCATCGCGGCGGGTTCTTCGCGGCGCACTGGCACTGGCACGATGACGGGCGCACCGACTGGGTGATGGAAGAATCTCGCCCCGCTCTCAACACTCAACCTTCAACTCTCAACTAGCGTGGACGCCCCCCTCATCGATCTCCACAGCGACCACTACTTCATGGGCGAAGCCCTGCGCCTCGCCGCCAAAGCCTTCGCGGCCGAGGAAGTCCCCGTGGGCGCCGTGGTCGTGCGCGCGGGCCGCATCATTGCGCGCGCGTGGAACCAGGTCGAGCTGCTCAAGGACGCCACCGCCCACGCCGAGATGCTCGCGCTCACCCAGGCCGAGCAGGCCGTGGGCGACTGGCGGCTCACCGACTGCACGCTCTACGTGACCAAGGAGCCGTGCCCGATGTGCGCCGGGGCCATCGTGCATGTGCGGCTGGCGCGCGTGGTGTTTGGGGCGTTCGATGCGAAGGGCGGCGCGGCGGGCAGCGCCATGAATCTCCTCCAGTTCCCCACGCTCAATCACCGCAGCGAAATCACCGGCGGCGTGCGCGAGGCCGAGTGCCGGGATATGCTCAGAAGTTTCTTCCAGCAGCAGCGCAACAAGGGGCAGTCGCTGGCAGAGTGAGCGGAGGGCGGGAGTCTCAGCCTGGCTTGTGGTGAGGCGGCATCACTTGGGGATGCGTGGGCCTGACCGGGCTATTTCTTCACGCGCTTCCAGACCGAGGAGGTGCAACCGTCGCCGGCCTTGGTGGCGAAACCGGCCGGACGCTCCTGGCCGGGGGTGGAGAAGCAAAACTTCACGGTGTCGCCGTCGAGTTCATAAATCCCAAGCTGGGTCTTGCCAGAGTTCGCCCCAGCGGTGATTTGGTAGTCAATGGTTTTGGGTTTCTTGGACGGATCCAGCGTGAACTTCGCCTTCAACAAGAGCTGGCCTCCGATGACCACCGTCGTCTCATCCCCCTGGCAGACGCGTTTGGAGTGCTTGAGCATTTCGGCCGGGAGCGATTGGCCGTCGCGACCTCCGGCGGCCATGGTCCACTCGCCTTGTAACTGCCCCCAATCTTTCTTCGCCGCTTCCGTGTCTGCGCCGCACGCTTGCGAAATGACGAGGGCGGTCAGACCAAGCCAAAATGCGTTTCGTATCGTTTTCATGATGGTGTGCTGTTGGTGATGGAATGTTGAGCGTGTCACGGTGCCGCGTAAAGCTGAGTCGTCGGCGGGACTTGCAGCCTGTCCGGTTTCATGGCCGGAACGTAGAAGTCGCTGAACGGCCCGGTCGAGAATAATTTCCCATCATCATCTCCCTTCCTCCGCCGGGAAAGTCTGCGCCGGTGCCAGCGGCTTGCACCCGGGCTGTCATGCCCAAGCCGTCGTCGGCAAATGTGCCTGATCGGCGCTACGCCCCCTTTTCTCCGTCATGGAGACGCGCCGCGAGAGCCGCCTCCACTTTGGCGAGAACGCCGGGAAACTGTTCCACGTAAGAATCAAAATGCAGACGCTGGATCATCACGCACTGCGTCTCGGTCACGGTCCGCACGCTGACGGAACGCGGCCGATGTTTCATGGTCGCAATCTCCCCGAAAAAATCGCCCGCGCCCATGGTGCTGATCGCCGCCTCCTCTGAAGTGCCCAGCCCTTTGACCGCCTCCACGCGGCCCGAGACCACGAGATAGAACGCCGTCCCCACGCGGCCTTCCCGCAGGATGACCCAGCCCGCCGGGTGCGTCTCGACCCGGATGGACGGAGCCAAGGTTTCGAGGTCCGCCCGGCTTAACTCGGCGAAGAGCGGCGTTTTTTTTAACAAGTCAATGACGTCCATGATTCAGGTAATTTTTTTCGAGCAGCGACCATGCCGTTGCGACCGGCTGGAACATGGAAGCGCGGTTTCGCCGCTCGCAGCCAACGGATTTGCGCTCTCCACTTGCTTCGCACTCCGTTCCTCCTTGGAGAAACTTGGGGTCGAAACAGGCAAAATGGGCGAAAAGAACCAGGTGGGCCACCGGACCTGTGGATGGCAACTGATGCGCGCTCGCCGGGTTCGCGGCGGCGCATGGTTCCGTTGCGAACTGCTGCAATCATCGGTCTGACCCTCAATCCAAAATGGGTCGCCGTGACGAACCTGCTCTGCTCTTCGGGAAATGTCCGGGCCAACTCACGTCGTCGGCTACGAAGTGGCGGGCACTCCGTGCGTGTAGGCGAGGTCTTGATCGGGATCAATGCCCCAGCGTTTCCCCACGGCTTCAAGGTCGGGAGCGAGGCCCCACTTGTCGGCCTCGGGCGGCGTGGTGTGGGAGCGGTTCGCGCCTTTCAGGGCCATGCAGCCTTTGTTGTCGCCGATGCGCGCGATGCGTTCCACGTCTTCCTCGGAGAGCTTCACACTCGGGAGCGAGGCGAGCTCATTAATTTTCGACTCGATGGTTTTCTTGGTGTCGAGTTCCTGGATGAGCGTGGGGATGACGCTCGCCACCGGCTCTTGCGAGAGGTTCCAGAGGCAGGCGAGTTGCAGCATGGTGACGCCATACTTTTCGCAGAAGGGACGGAGTTGATCGAGCTTGGCGGTCGCCGCCTCCACCCAGCCCGCCGGACGGAACGCGCGATGGTCCTGCGGCGCGAAGGTGTGCCCCGGCTTCACGTCATCATGGAAGATGCCGCCGAAGTCCACCACGCGGGTGATGAGCTTGATGTTGTGCTGGCGTGCGGCGGGCAAGGCGAGCGAACCGGGCCACGGCTCGAAGGGATTGAGAATGATCAT
>JANOAY010000440.1:0-1845 GCA_031411375.1 Pedosphaera sp.
CCCTCCAGCGTGCTTTGCAGTTCGGCGCGGCAGGCCTCCAAAGTTTTGCCGCGCGCCCACACGCCGTCGCAGCCGGGGATGCTGCCGAAATACTGGTGGTTTTCCATCAGCTCGTAGTGAGCCTTCTGCATGGCGCGCTGAATGTAATCGGTCAACATGGCTTGCTGGCGCGGTCAAAACACGGCGCGACACGCGCCATCGTTGACTCGCAATTGGCGCGGAATATAGAGTCCGCGAGATTTTCCACGCAAACAAAGTTTGGCGGGAAGTCGCAACACAACGCACAGACAGGACACAATTTTATGAGTCGCAAAATTCGTTACGGCATGGTGGGCGGCGGACGCGGAGCCTTCATCGGCGCGGTGCATCGCATCGCGGCGTCCATTGAAAGCAGATTGAACTGGTCTGCGGCGCGTTCTCTTCCGACCCCGAGCGCTCCAAGGCCAGTGGCGCGGATTTCTTTCTGCCGCCGGATCGTTGCTACGGCACGTTCGCGGAGATGATCAAGGCCGAGGCCAAGCTGCCCGTCGGCGAGCGCATGGACTTCATTTCCATTGTCACGCCGAATCACATGCACTTCCCGCCAGCCAAGATGGCGTTGGAACACGGCTTCGACGTGCTGAGCGACAAGCCCGCCACGCTGAATCTCGCCGAGGCCAAGAAGCTCGCGGCCATCGTAAAGAAGACCGGACGCCTCTACGGACTCACGCACAACTACACCGGCTACCCGCTGGTGAAGGAAGCGCGCGACATGATTCGCGCGGGTAAGTTGGGCAAGATTCGCAAAGTCGTGGCCGAGTATCCGCAAGGTTGGCTTGCCACGCGCCTCGAAGCCAGCGGCCAGAAGCAGGCCGCCTGGCGCACCGACCCCAAGCGCAGCGGGGCAGGGGGCTGCGTCGGCGACATCGGCACGCACGCCGAGAATCTCGCCGAGTACATCACCGGTCTCCAGATCGAGGAACTCGCCGCTGACATCACGAGTTTCGTCAAAGGCCGCAAGCTCGACGACGACGCGAACGTGCTGCTCCGTTTCAAGGGCGGCGCGAAGGGCGTGTTGCACTGCTCGCAGATTTCCGTCGGCGAGGAGAATAACCTGAACATCCGCGTCTATGGCGAACTCGGTGGCCTCGAATGGCATCAGCGCGAGCCGAACACCATGCTCGTGAAGTGGCTCGACCAACCCGTGCAAGTTTATCGCACCGCCAACGGCTATCTCGGTGACAACGCCAAAGCCGCCGGACGCACACCGCCCGCGCATCCCGAGGGCTACCTCGAAGCCTTCGCGAACATTTACAAAAACTTCGCCAACGCCATCCGCGCCCGCGACGGCGGCAAGAAGCTGGCCAAGGACGCCATCGCGAACGACTTCCCGAAGATCGAGGACGGCGTGCGCGGCATGGCCTTCATTGAGGCCGTGGTGAAGTCATCGAAGAAGAACGCGGCGTGGACGAAGCTGGACGTTTAATTCTGTAGGGCAAACAGGAGGATGGCCTCGTGCCGCGAGGCCATCCGGTCGCAGCGCGACCGGTTCCACCTCACTCGTAGCTCACGCCGAGAATCTCCAACTGCTCCTCGCCACCCGGCAGTTTTAACCGCACGGACTGTCCGACGCGTGCACTCAGCAGCGCCTTCGCTATCGGGGAAAGCCAGCTCACCCAGTTTTGATCCAAGTCCGTTTCATCCGCGCCTACGATTCGGTAGCTGATCACCTCACCGCTTCGCTCCCGGACTCGCACCGTCGCGCCGAAACGCACCACGTCGTCCACGATGGGAGGCGGGCCAGTGATGACGGCGGTTTGCAGCGTGTGCTGGATTTGCAGGACACGTTGGGCAAGCGCTTGCAGA
>JANOAY010000441.1:0-2210 GCA_031411375.1 Pedosphaera sp.
ATCCTCCTGCGCCTCGCGCTCTACCAGATGTTCTGGCTCTCGCGCATTCCTGATTACGCGGCGGTGAACGAGACGGTGCAGCTCGCGCGCCGCGAAGGTTTCAACACGCAGGCCGGATTCATCAACGCCGTCCTCCGCAACTGCCTGCGCGAACGCGAGACGCTGGAACGCGCGCTCGCCGACCTCAAGCAAACCGATCCCGCGCTCGGCCACTCGCATCCGAAATGGCTCTGCGACCGCTGGACGCAACGCTTCGGCTCCGACGACACCAAGCGCCTGCTCGAATGGAACAACATCGCGCCGCTCACCTTCGCGCGCGTCAATCTGCTGCGCGCGAACACTGAGCAACTCCGCGAACAATGGCTGCACGAACGCGTGGACGCCAAACCCGTGGCCTACGACTGGGCGCCGGACGCGCAGGTCTTCGAGCTGAAATCATTTCCACCGCTCGCCACGTTGCCGAGTTTCAACAGCGGAACCTTCTACATCCAAGACCCCAGCACGCTTCTCGCTGTCATCGAACTTGATCCGCAGCCCGGCGAAACCATCCTCGACCTCTGCGCCGCGCCCGGTGGCAAAGCCGTCTTCATGGCCGAGCGCATGAAGAATCAGGGCCGCATCATCGCGCACGACACCGCGCCCGAGCGTCTGAAGTTGGTGGAAGAAAACTGCGCCCGCCTCGGCGTGACCTGCGTTGACCCCGTCCTCCCCTCAACTCTCAACTCTCAACTCTCAACCACCTGCGACCGCATCCTCATTGACGCCCCGTGCAGCAACACCGGCGTGATGCGCCGCCGCGTGGATTTGCGCTGGCTCATTCGCGACAAGGAAATTACGCGCCTCCGCACCACACAGTTGCAGTTGCTCACCGAGGCCGTCCCGCGTCTCAAGCCCGGCGGCGTGCTGGCCTACAGCACTTGCAGCCTGGAGCCGGAGGAGAACACCGAACTCATCCGCGAATTCCTAAGCGCCCATCCCACGATGCACCTCGAACGCGAACGCGCCCTGACCCCTTGGCAGGACGGCGTGGACGGCGCGTATGTGGCGCGACTGGTGAAGGTGGAATAGTGGGGCAGCCGTCCCGGCTGCCATTTGTCCACTGGCCGTCCCGGCTGGTGTTTTTTCCGACAGCCGGGACGGCCATCAGACGGAGGCAGGCGAGACGCCTGCCCCACTACGAATGGTCGCCCCGCGACAAACCCTTTGTCGAACAGCGCCATCAATGGTTAATTCCGCGTCGCCCATGCCGGCTGAATCGTCCACATCCTCTCCGCTGACCGCTGCCAACGCGGTGGCTCCGTCGCGTCCGGAACTGCTCGCGCCGGCCGGCGATTGGGAGTGCGCGAGGGCCGCCGTGGAGAACGGCGCGGACGCGATCTACTTCGGCCTCGAACGCTTCAACGCGCGGATGCGCGCGCACAATTTCACCGAGGCGGATTTGCCGCAGCTCATGGAGTTCCTGCACCGGCGTGGCGTGCGCGGCTACGTGACCTTCAACACGCTCGTCTTCGCCAATGAACTCGCGGACGCGGAGCAATACCTGCGCGCCATCATCGCGGCGGGCGTGGACGCGGCCATTGTGCAGGATGTGGGCGTGGCACGGCTCATCCGCCGGTTGTCGCCGGATTTCCCGATTCACGCCTCGACGCAGATGTCGATCACGAGCGCGGCGGGCGTGCGCTTCGCGCGCGAACTCGGTTGCAACCTCGTGGTGCTCGCGCGGGAGTGTTCGATTCAGGACATTGAGCGGATTCGGAAAGTAATCAGTAAGACAGTGACTAGTAATCAGTCGGATGGCGGTGACGTCGCCGCTTCACCGATCACTGACTTACTGATTACTGATTACTCCCCGCTCCCCCTCGAAGTCTTCGTCCACGGCGCGCTCTGCGTGGCCTACTCCGGCCAGTGCCTGACGAGCGAGTCGCTCGGCGGACGCTCGGCCAATCGCGGCGAATGCGCGCAGGCCTGCCGGATGCCCTACGAACTGGTGAGCGACGGCCAGACCGTGCCGCTCGGCGACCGCAAGTATCTCCTCAGCCCGCAAGACCTCGCCGGTCTCGACGTGTTGCCCGAACTCGTGCGCAGCGGCGTGGCGTCGCTCAAGATCGAAGGCCGGCTCAAGACGCCGGAGTACGTGGCGAACATCACGCGCGTGTATCGCCGGGCCTTGGATGAATTGCGAATGACGAATGACGAATGGAAAAGCGGCG
>JANOAY010000442.1:0-2568 GCA_031411375.1 Pedosphaera sp.
GAACAGATCGCGCACCGCCGCGCCGAACGTGCGGAAGGGCGGGCGCTCCTCGTCGGCGCTGGGTTCGAGCGCGTCGGCGTGCTGCGGCAATTCCGGATGCGGCAGGCCCGAGCGCCAATGATGCACGCCGTGATACGGTTCGTGGAGCAGCGTGAAATTCAGGAACGTCGCGACCCAGCCATCGGCCACGATGCTGCGTGTCGAGCTGTTCACCGTCGAGCCGGTGAGGCCCACGTGCTCCACGTATTTGCGCAGACTTTGCATGTTCGCCGCGAGCCACGCGGGCATGACGTGCAGCCACAGGAAATACTTCCACAGATCGAAGATCGCGATGGCCGTGAGGATCGCGGTCCACACGACCGCCGTCCCGGCGAACTCCAGCCAGATGCGGCGGCGCAGCTTCTTGTTCCGGAGGGGGGAGCCAGCGCGGAGAAAGGTGCGGATGAAAAGAAACGGCGTGAAGAACAGCCCCATCGTGAGTTCCAAAATCGCCGCGCCAACGCGCGCCCAGCGTGGCATCTCCGGGTGGACGAAAGGCCAGAGTTCTTCGTCGCGCTCGGAGGCGAGATAGGCGTGATGCAATTGATGCGCGGCGCGGTAGAGGCTGAAGCTCATCAGGCTCAGCGTGCCGATGATGATGCCGTCGATTTCATTCAGGATGCGGCTTTTGCGCAGCAGTCCGTGCGTCGCCTCGTGAAAGCCGATGAGCCTCGCGTGCATGAGGTGGCTGGTGACGAGGACGAGCGGCACGGCGATCCAGTAATTCGCGTGATACACCGCAAAGCCGAGCCCGACCTGCGACGCCATGAACATCAGCGCGAGCATTTGAAAAGCCGAGCGGCTGATCCAGTGCGGTTCGTGCGGTTCGATGTTGGAATCGGTGGCGTTCATCGTGGTCACGTTTTGAGAGCGGCCAGGCGACTCTCCGGCAGACGGCCCGCGCCCGCCAGCACTGCTTCAAACATGCGGCCCAGGTTCTCGATTTCCTCGCGCGGAAAAAGATTCGGGCGAAACAGCCAGACGACTTCCAACCGCTCGCCTTCCTCGGTGATTTCGCACGCGAGATGAAAGCGCGCGGTGCCCGTGGAGCACATCCGCAGTTTCGCCGACAGGCCGGGCAGCGCGACGTCGGGGATCGGGTGGTTTTGCAATGCGAAGCGCACCTCGAACGCGGGGTTGTGTCCCGGCGCAGGCGCGTCGCCGATGGCCTGCACGAGTTCGGCGAAAGGCATCGCGTTGGCGAAGGCATCGACGGTGGATTGATGCGTGGCGCGCACGCTGCCGGCAAACGGGCGATCCGCATCCACCCGTGCGCGCAGCGGCACGATGCCGGCGAAGTAACCCATCGTCTCGCGCGACGCCTCTTTGTTGCGATTCGCGACCGGCGTGCCGACCACGATGTCCGTGGCGCCGGTCCATTGCGACAGCGCGATTTGAAAGGCCGTGAGCAGGGTGCTGAAAAGCGTCGCGCCGTTGCGGCGGGCGAGCTCGCGCGCGGTGTCGGCGAGGTCGGCGGGGAAGTAGGAGACGGTCCGGTGATGCGCGCCGGATGCGGTTTGCGGCCCTTCGAGTTCGGGCCAAAGTCGCGCGCTGCCCGCGAGATACCTTTTCCAAAACGCCGCGCGCTGGGCGAGTTCCGTTGGCGTCCAGAACGCGCGCTCTGCCGCGCCCCACGCGGTGTAGGTGAGCGGCACCGACGGCAGCGCGTCGCGCACGCCGCGCTTTTCCAGCATGTAGGCAACGACCAGGTCCTGCACGAAGACGCCGAGCGTCCAGCCATCGGCGATGGCGTGGTGAATGGCGAACGCGAGGACGTGATCGTCGGCGGAGCGCGAGAGGAGTTCGACGCGGTAAAGCGGCCCCTGCACGAGATCGAACGGCTCGCTGAAAATCGCGCGCGCAAGTTCCTCGACGGCCTCGGGCGAGCGCTGCGCCGGGGTGAGTTCGCGGTGGCGGAAGTTGGCAGTCGCGTCCTTACGGATCATTTGCACGGGCCGTTCCTTGCCCGGCAGGAAGGAAACGCGCAGCGCCTCCTGCCGCTGCACCACGCGCGCAATCGCCGCCTCGCAAGCTTCCGGCGTGATCGCGCCGCGCACCTCGATGAAGCAGCAGATATGGTTCGCCATATCCCCGGCCGGAACCGGCGAAGCTTCCCACAGCTCCCGCTGCGGAAACGTCAGCGGCTGGAGATGGATGTCGCCGTTCTGCAGCCGTTCCTTGAGAAGTGCGCGTTTGTCAGTGGGCATCCGATTTAGGCGCGTTTTGAGATGAAGCGAAAACCGGCGCGCGGCATTCGCGGGAGTCCGGTTTCGGAGCTAACGCAGAGACGCAAAGGCGCAGAGGCCGCAAAGGCCGCAAAGGCCGCAGGGGTCGCCGAACTGGGAGAGGTTGATGAATCGGTCCGCAGGCTAACGGCCTGATACAAGCCAGCCCAGGGCAACGCCCTGGGTATTGGAGAAAAAAGGGACAAGCCCTGAAAGGGCGGCACATCCGCGCGCACCGGTCCTTGTGTCGCCCTTTCAGGGCTTACGCCGCAACTGAACCGGTTACCCAGGGCGTTGCCCTGGG
>JANOAY010000443.1:0-5558 GCA_031411375.1 Pedosphaera sp.
CAAAACGGAATTTGAACGCGGCGTTGTCCGTGAGGAAATAGCCCGCGAGGTCCACGGCGTTCGTGCCGGGATTGTAAATCTCGAACCAGTCCTCGAACTGCCCGTCCGCCGGATCGGCCAGCGCGTTGCCGTTCTGCGCCATCAGCTCGTTGATGAAGACGGTGATGGGCGGGCGTCGTCCATCGTTCGTGCCGCCGGGCGTGACGTAGAAAAATTCCTGCCGCTCGAAGGACTGCCCGTCCGGGAACGAGCCGAAGCTGCGCCCGGCGTGGACGCCCGCGTAGTTCAGGTAATCAATGACTTGCGGCACGCCGCTGTGCAGACGCGAGAGCGCGAGTCCGCCGGACGCGGGCGGCAGCGTAAAGCTGGTGTGGTACTCCGAGTTCGTGGTGTCGCCCGGTTCGCCGTCGCAGAAGACGACGAGGAACTGCGTCGGCCCGATGCTGCTGCCGGGGGGGAAGGCCCAGTTGGTCAGGTTCGTGTACGTCTGCGTGAGGAACAGGCCGTCGAGCGAAATGGTGTTGGTGCTGCCGTTGTAAAGCTCGACCCACGCCTCGCGCTCGCCCGCGCTGTCAAAAATGCCCGTCGAGTTTTCCGGCTGCACCTCGTTGAGCCAGAGCGAGGGGAACGCAGGCAAGGTCGCGAGACCTTCGTTGGTGCGGCCCGGCGTGAGCGAGTTGGTGGCGGAACTGAGGATTTGCGCCGGCACGAAGTTGGACGGCGTGATGAAGATGTTGATGTTGGTGAAGCCGCTGTTCGTGGCCGTGGTGATGAAGGCGCTGTTGCGGACGCGCATGTAGAAGTTGGTGGCCGAGTTGGTGGCCCAGTACCAGAAACTTATCGTGTTCATCGAGTTCTGGACTGGCGGCGGGAAGAGGAACTGCTGGATGGCCCGGGTGTAATTCGGCGGGTTCGCCGTGCCGGGCGATGCGCCCACGATTCTAAGCGCGCCCGCACCGGAGTGGACAAGGTCGCCGATGATGAGCGAATTCGTGTAGTTCGTGCCGAAGACCCAACTGTTGGTCTGGCCGGTCGTGAACGCCGCCTCAAAGTCGCCGTTGGTCACGTAGTTGGTCGGACCCACGCCGGCGTTGGTGCCGGCCACGATGGAGATGTCATCGATGATCGCGCTGCCCGTCTCGCCGAGGTAGAGCAGCAGGCGCATCGGTCCCGGTTCGCCGTTGCCGATGCTCCCGCTGGCGCTGAAGAACCGCCAGCCGTCGCGCGGCATCGCCGGCGTGCTGATCTCGGGCGTGAACACCGCCGGCGTGAAGGCCGCGCGCCAGTTGCCCGCGCGGCTGTTGTCCTGGCGCGGGTCGATCAGCTGATACGACGAGCCGGTGCCGTCCGCCGCCACGGCGGGCCACGGCAAAGCGCCTTCGTAGCGCACCGCGTCAATGACCACGTTGAGCGTGGGATTCGCGCCGAGCCGAATGAGCGAAATGGTTTCGCCGCTGCGCTGGAAGTCGCCGCTGAACTCGTCGAAGACCGGCACCGCGTTGCCGTAGGTGAAGGCGAATACGCTGCGGTTCTTCGCCAGCACGAGATAGGTCTGCGGCGCGATGAAACTGCCGGCCGGGAAGTCGTAGTCCAGCCCGTTCACGCGATGGAACGCGAGGTCGAAGGTGGTGTTCGACGAGGCGTTGAAGAACTCGATGTATTCCCCGCCTGGGACGGCGGCGTTGAACATGATCTCGTTGATGATCAATTTGCCCATGGACGAATCGAGCACCGCGTTGTTCGTGGCGCTGACGAAAGTGTTCGTGAGCAACTGTCCCTGCACGCCGAGCGCCTGAATGCTCACGCCGCTCTCGCCCGGCGGCACCGGCACGCGCGCCGACCAGGCGGTGAGCGAGGTCCAGGTGATCGGATACTCCGCGCCGTTGAACCAGATCGTCTTCATCGTCACGGGCGCGGTGCCGGTGAGGGTCACGACGTTGCTCGCGCCGCTGGAATAGCCCGCCGCGCCCACGGTGAACGCGCCGAGACCGCCCGCCGTAGTGATGGTCGTGCGCGCAAAATCGCCGCGTGCCTGGATGTAGGCCGCGTTCGCCACGTAGCTCTGCCCGGCGAACGGCCCGTAGTGCGCCAGCCAGTAATTCATGTAGGCCGTGTTAAACGTGTTGTCCACATGGTCGAGGACGTGCGCGTAGAGGCAGCGCAAGTTGCCCGGCAGGTTCACAATCTTCGCGATGTTCTGATCGCCGACCAGCGCCGCGTTGTTCGCACGCGTGTACGAGAAATCCATGTCCCACGGCAGATATACGCCGCGATGATTGTCGCCCCGGAGGTACATCATGTGGTTGTGGTTGTTGCCGAACGAATACATGTCGCCCACGCCGCAGAGCGTGATCAGCGCGTAGGCGCGCATCCACTGGTCCACGTCCATCAGCTGCTGCGTCTGCGCGTCGAGCGCCGCGCCGGCCAGCGCCCACGGCCGCGCGAAGGCCATGAACTGCGCGTAGTCGTCCGAGTCGCGGTTGTTCTTGATGATGTGGTTGTAGCGATAGGCCTCTTTGAACGCGCCGAAGCCCGCGCTCAGCGTGGCCGCATCCGTGATGTCCATGCCCTGCACCGCGTCGGGCTGCGGCAGCTTGTAGCCCGCGCCGTTGGCCGTGGTCGGGTAGTAGATCAGTTCCATCTCGAAGAACGTGCCGTCGCCGGCGTTGTCGCCGAAGGCGGTGGCGATGAACTCGTCCTCGAAGCGCGGGGCCATGATGGCCGGGCCGTTCTGCGCGGCCTGCGGCGCGAGCACACGGATGATGTCGAAGTTCACCGATGGCACGCCCGCGTGCTGAAGCATGTGGCGGATGGTGCTCTCCTCGCCGGTCGGCCGCCCGCCGCCGCCCGAGCGATCACAGAGCATCACGGGATGCACGCCGCGAAAGGGCTGCCCGTTCGGGAACTGAAGCTGGAAGCCCACGCGCGCCGGATCGTTGCGTCCGCGCTCGCTGCTCTTGAGCCGCACGTTCGCGTCGTAATACGCGACGCGCTCGTCATAGACCACCGTGCAAGGCAGCGAGGCGTTGCTCATCACGTTCGTGTCCGCATGCATCAGCGCGGTGTTCGCGGGCGACATGAGGATGCGGATGTTGTGCGCGAGCGGGAGATTCGGCAGGCCGTCCGACACTTTGTAGAACACGCCGGAAGCTGCGCCCGCCGCCGGGAACGCGGCCACCGCGCCGAGTCCGTCCACAGCCTGCACGTAGAACTGCACGAGCGCCGCGCCCGCCTGGCCCGGCAGCGTGGCGGAATAATTTCCGCCCGCGCCCGCCGTCAGGTTCGTGCTTTGAAACGCGCCGCCGTTCACCGACCAAAACACTTGCGCGGACGCCACGCCCTGCGGGTCTTGCGCGGTGATGGATACGGTCACGGGCTGGTTCGTGGCGGGCGCGACGGGCGAGTGCGCGAGGCCCGCGAAAGTCGGCCCGATATTGGTCGTGTAACGGGAGTTCTGCGCGCCCGGCGTGCCGTTGTTTTGCGGCGCGAGCAGTTCCGTGGTGCGGGCCACGCGGTTGAAGTAGAGCCGAGTGTTCAGGAGGCCGTTGCCGGCCAGCCATTTCGCGCGGAAGGAAATTTCATACGTCTGCCCGTTCGTCACCGCGCGTCCGTTCGGAAGCGTCGTCTCGATATGATTGTGCATGTGCTCCTGCGGGCCGGTGGCGATGAGGTGGAGCACGTTGTTGCCGGGATTGCCCGGCTCCGGCACCACGCGGCTGCGTCCGTGCGTGCCAAGGACGCGCCAACCGGTCAGGCCGCCGGAGAAATCGCCGTTGCTAAGGTAGGTGATTTGCTGCGGTCCCGGGTTCTGCACCACGCTCAGATCATCGATCAGACACTCGCCCGCGCCGAGCAGGCCGAAGACAAACTCCCGCCACTGCGCGTCGGGATTTGCCGTCACGCTCGGCGCCGCCACCGCGCTGTATCTGTAGAGGCCCCAGCCGGACTGGCCCGTCTCGTCACTCGCGGCCCACGCTTCGCCCTTCGAGTTATCCGCAAAGGGATCGCGCAATTCCAGCGACGAGCCGTCGCCGTCCGCGTACTCCGGCCAGCGCCCGCCGTCGCGGTAATGCACTTCGTCCGCCGGATTGCCGACCGCGTCGCTCAACACCAGCTTGTCGTCCGAGTGCGAGAGGCTGCCGTCGAAATCGCCCACGATGTCCGCGCTCGGAAACCGCCCGCGCAACTCGGCCGCATCCTTCGCGACCACGAGGTACGCGCCTGCCGCGAGGACTTTGTTCGAGGCAAACTTGTAATCAATGCCGTCGCTGAAACTCCACCCCGTCAGGTTCACCGGGTTCGTGCCGCGATTGTAGAGTTCGATCCACGCCTCGTCGTTCGCCTGCGGTGGCACGTTCGACGACACGGACGGGCGCAGCTTGTGGTGATACATGATCTCGTTGATGACCACGTTGTTGTTGAAGCTGAAGGTGTTCGCCGCGCCGGGCGTGGGCGCGTTTGGAATGAGCCACGCGCCCGTGCCATCGGGGAACCGCGCGCGCGCGCCGCGCTTCACCGCCACCGCGTCGAAGATGGAGGCGCGGTTCGCCGCGTAGAGAAACAGTTTGTCGTTGTTCGCCGGCAGGAAGCCGAGCGCGCCGTTCGACACCGCGAGGAACGCGCCCGCCGCCAGCGTGGTGCCGTTCGGGAAAACGTACTCCTGGTTGGTCGTGGTCGAATCGCGGCGCAGCACCAGGCCGTCGAGCGCGAGCGCATTCGTGCCGTGGTTGATGATTTCCAGGAAGAAGTTCGTTGCGTTCGTGGACGCGGACAGTTCGTTGAAGGCCAGCGGGACGGACGGCACGACCTGCGGCGTGAAACTCAGTTCCGTGCCGAAGATGGCTGCGTCCGCGCTGCCCGCGGCCTGATGCACCTCGACCGCCAGCACGTTCGCGCCGACCACGAGGTTGCTCGCGGCAATCGAAATCACCCCGGCATACGCAGGCGAGGTCACGTCGGACAAGGCCGCCGTGCCGTAACTCACCGCGCCGCCCGGCATGTTCTGGCGATAAACCTCGACGCCGTTCAGGTAAAACACCGCGCCGTCCGCGACCACGGGATTGATCGTGAGCGTGGTGAACTGCGGGTTGCCGAAGAAATTAAAACTGCGGCGGAAGTAATAGGTGGAAGGCCCGACCGCGAGCGGTGAATTCGTGTTCACGCTCAAGCCCGTGCCGCTGACCAGCGCGCGAAACGCGCCCGGCCCCGCGCCCTGGTTCTCCGTGCCGAATTCCAGCGTGTTGTTGCCGCCGTTGAACCCGCCGCTCAACGTGAACGGTGAACTGAAACTCGCGAAGCCCGTGAAGTTGAGATTCTGCGCCGCGCCGTTCAGGAAGACATTCGTCAGCGCGTTGTCGCAGGCCGCGCTGAAATTCAGCCGCACCGTGCCGAGCAGAAAACCGGTGAGCGAGAACGTGGTCTGGTAGCCGTAGCCGCCGCCGGCGATGGTGGTGGCGCCGCTGTTGACCACGCTGATCCACTTCGAGGCGGAGTCATTCGCGAGCCACGCCCCATTGTTCAACGAGACCGTGGCCGGGATGCCCGCCGCGCCGTTGGCG
>JANOAY010000444.1:0-16541 GCA_031411375.1 Pedosphaera sp.
CGTGCTGCCAGTTTGCAACTGGCAGAGGCCACGAAGTGAGAACAGTCCCGACAAAAGTTCTGACGGCCCGAACAAAGTTTGCGCCACCCGCCGGTTGCAAACCGGCGGCACGTTGCATTGAACCTTTTCTCGCCTCGCGCATTCCACTCCCCGTAAATGCTGGTCGTGCCTGGCGAGGAATCACTGCCCGTGGCCGCCGCGCGCGCGGGAAATTCCGCCGCGTGGGACGCACTCTTCCGCCGCTACCAGCTTCCGCTTTACGTCTATGTGTTTGAACTGCTGCGCCATGAACAGACCGCGCTCGACGCCGTGCAGGAGACGTTCATCAACGCCTCGCGACATCTCGCCACGCTGCGCGACGACGCGAAGTTCGGCTCCTGGCTCTTCGGCATCGCGCACCAGAAATGCGCGCAGCACTGGCGCAAGCCGCGCCGCGAGGAACCGCTGGATGAATCGTTCTTCGAGCAACCGGATGATGAGCCGTTGCCCGCCGACCTGCTCATCCGCGCCGAGCAGGAGGAGGAGCTGATGACCTTGCTGAACCAACTCACCGAGCCACATCGCGCCGTGCTGCTGCTGCACTTCCTCGAAGAATTCTCACTCGAAGAAATCGCCGGCATCACCGGCGTCGGACTCGGCACCGTGAAGTCACGCCTGCACTACGCGAAGAAATCTCTGCGCGAACTGATCACCGAAAGGACGACATGAAAACCCCTCGTGAAATTTTACTGGCCCGCCACCAGGCCGCGCAGCAGAAGCTGGACGAAGCGCGCCGCACCGCGCTGGCGGCTCTGCCCTCTGTGAGCGGCGCATGCGTCCCGCCTGCTACGGCCATTGGCCCGGGCCGCCCAACCCACTACTGGCAGGCGGCGCGCGAATTTCTCCTGCGCCCCCGCCTCGCCTGGAGCGCGCTCGCGTTCGCCTGGCTCGTCATCATCACGCTGAATTTCGCCACGCCCGAAACTTCCGCGCCCGGCTCCACGCTCGCCACCGCCACGCCGCCTGCCTCGCCTGAAACCTTGCAGGCCCTGCGCGAGCAGAAGCGTCTCTTCACCGAACTCGTCGGCGGCACCCTGCCGCACGATGCCGAGACACCGCGCTTCATCCCGCGCCCGCGCAGCGAACGCCAACCCCTCAACGCCTGTGCCTGATATGGAAAATTCCGAATCAACCAACGCCGTGAAACCCGCCCGCTTCCCCACCGTGCGCCGGCTGTTCAGCCGCAAGATGCTTTACGCCGTCCTCGTGCTCATCACGCTCCTCGCGCTGTTCTACGCTGAGGAAAATTTTCGCGGCGCACGCGCGTGGGAGAATTATCGGAAGGACGCCGAGGCCCGCGGCATCAAACTGGATTTCGACGCGCACATCCTGCCGCCGATTCCCGACGCCGAGAACGGCGCGAACACGCCCTTCATCCAAGACTGGTTTCCCAAAGGCAGCGTTGACCAGTCGAGCCAGTGGCCGCTGACTTTCAGCGACGCCAGCGAGTTGCTGGGGATTAAAAACCGCACGACAGGCAGCGGCACGCAGGATGACCGCTACGTTCCTGACTTGACCGGCTGGCAGGAGGCGTTTGCCAATCTGCGCGAAACCGGCAACAAGAAAACTGCGCGCAAAGTCCAACGCACGAGCCACGACCCCACGCTGGAGCCGAAGGTGCAGGCGGACGCCGCGCGCGCGGTGCTGGAGGAATTGAAGATTTACGAACCGGTGCTGATGGAACTGCGCGCCGCATCGCGTCACGAGAAAGTGCGCTATCCCATATTCATTAACCACGAAAACCCGTTCACGAGCCTCTTTCCCCATCTCGCGAAGATCAAAGCCGTCCTGCAAGTGCTCAAGCTGCGCGCCAGCGCCGAACTGGCTGCCGGCCAGACCGACGCGGCGTTCGCCGACGTAAAGCTGATGTTCTGGCTCTGCGATTCGATGGAGCACGAGCCGTTTCTGATCTCGCATCTCGTCCGCATGGCCGGACGCGCAATTCTCATGCAGTCCGTGTGGGAAGGGCTGGCGCGGCATCAATGGAACGACGCGCAGTTGCAGGACTTGCAGGGGCGTTTTGCGCGCGCGGATTTCACGAGCGCGCTCGACCGCACCCTCTCGGGGGAACGCGCCGGCGGCCTCACCGTCATGGATGGATTGCTAAACAGGAAAACGCGCGTGGCGACCTTGGACATGCTCTTAGAACCCCAAGGGATCGATGACGACCGCCAGCCGCATCGGGCGTGGCGAAATGTCGCCGGCTGGCTGGTCCCTTCGGGCTGGTACCAAATGGAGAAGGTCAGCTACGGAAAAATGTTTGAGCAAAACATCCTCGGCGGCTGGGATTCCGGCGAGAAACTGTTTCACCCGCGCGTCGTGGAAGAAAACGAACGTCTGTTTGTGAAGCAGATCGCGCACGGCCCGGTGCATCAGGTCTGGAACCACTACCTCTTCGCCCGCATGATTTTACCCGCGCTGATGAAAAGCTCGCAACGCTCCGCCCGCGCCCAGTCCACCGCGCATCAGGCCGCGCTCGCGTGCGCGCTGGAACGGTATTACCTGGCCGAGAAAAAATACCCCGCCGCGCTCACCGAACTCGTGCCGAAGTATCTCGCGAAAGTCCCGCACGAAGTCGTCTCTCCCGAACCGATGCGCTACCGCGCGGAAAACGGCGGCTACGTGCTCTGGTCCGCAGGCTGGGATGGAAAAGATGAGGGCGGAATTTTTCTGCGCGCTAAGGATGGCAAACCCGAACACGGCGACTGGGTCTGGCGCAGCACGCCGTGAACTTGCCGAAGATGGTAGGGCGCCGAGTTTTACGAGCCGTCCTGTGGATTCATCGGACCAGGCTGTCCGGTGCTCCGCTCCCCATCACTTGCGCGAGTGCGCGAGGAACCAGTTCCAGATTTCCGGCTCGGTGTAGGCGCGCGTCCAGGAGTCGTGGCCATCCTGCGGATAGACCGTCAGCTTCACTTCAGCGCAGCCCGCGCGCATGAGCGCGTTGGTCATGCGCTGTGATTCTTCGAGCGGGACCACGTTGTCCTTCGCGCCGTGAAAGGCCCACACGCCGAGCGATTTCAACGACGCCTTCTTCTCCTTGCTCGCGAGCAGCACCCGAATCTGATCGCCGCCGCCGCAAATCGGCGCGATGGCCGCGAAGCGTTCGGGAAACTTGCTGCCCAGGCTCCACGTTCCGTAGCCGCCCATGCTCAGGCCGGTGAGATAAACGCGCGTCACGTCCACGTTGAATTTCTCGATCATCGTGTCGAGCAGCGCGAGCAAGTCCTCGTCGCGCCATGTTTCGTCGGTCGGACATTGCGGCGAGACGACGATGAACGGCAGCTTGGCCCCCGCCTTCACCAGCTTGGGCGGCCCATGCACCGTGACCTTGTCCACATTCGTTCCGCGCTCGCCCGCGCCGTGGAGGAACATCATCAACGGCCACGCGTCACCGGTCTTCTGGTAGCCGTCGGGCAGGTAGAGCTGATAATCGAGCTTCACGCTGCGGGTGATCGTTTTCTGAAATCGTTGTGGTGTTTGCATGGCGGTCGGAGTGGCGGCGAAATGGTCGTGGTCTTCGTGCGAAACAGTCGAGCAGCCGGTGAACGCGAGGGCGCACGCGAACGCGCTGGCGAGGAGGAGAAGTGGCTTGTGCATCCGCGATTCGTAGCGAGGTGAGGAGGCGGCGGCAAGCGTGGCGTGGAGCGCGGCTCTCAAGAGCCGCAGCGGCTTTGCCCGTGCCGATACGACAGGAAGCTCGGGAGCCGTTTTTGTCTTCGTGGCTGCTGCGGCTCTGGAGAGCCGCGCGCCGGGCATGGCGGAGGGGCAACAGCGCAGCGTGACCGGTTCGAGGAAGCTATTTATTTAGCGGGTGGTGGTGTTGACGGCGCGACTTCACGCGTCTTCGCGAACGGCACGCGGGTCAGTTCGTGCTTCACCGCGAGTTCATCGAGGAAGGCCACAATGAGGCGCTGGAGGATGCGCTTCTCGTTTTCAAAATACAGTCCGAGCAGCGGCAGCGTGAGCAGCAGCATCCAGAGCCACGGCACGCCCTCCGCGACGAGGCCGATGAGCAGCAGTTCGAGTCCGCACGCGCTCCAGAACAGCACGCGCGCCAGCAGCGTCCAGCCGGCGGTGAGACGGCAGTGGAAAAGCTGATGCCCTTTGTCGACGTACTCAGTCACGGTGGTGAGTTGCAACTGACTCCACCTGCTGCCGTAAATTTCCACGTCGTATTCGGCCCAGCCCGCGTCGGGTTTGTGCTGCCACTTTTCCTCTTCCAGCTTCATCACGATCAAATGGATGAAGGTCAGCCGCTCCATCCCGGTGTGGCACCAATACTGGACTTCATCCAGCGGCTCGCCGCGATCCACGCTGGTCACGGAGGAGATGCGGCGGAAGGCGAACGCGGGCGTGGTGTTGATGCGCAGGCGTCCCTCGTACCGCGCCCAGCCGCGCGCGATGGGCTGGAGGAAGCAGAGCAGCGCCACAAGCGGACGCGACCAGAAACGTCGCTTGGTC
This sequence comes from Pedosphaera sp., assembly GCA_031411375.1. Lineage (GTDB taxonomy): Bacteria > Verrucomicrobiota > Verrucomicrobiia > Limisphaerales > SIBH01 > JANNGC01. The sequence goes on from JANOAY010000444.1 coordinate 4,504, forward strand.
TTGTCGAGCGGCGCTTGCGACGCGGCGGCAATGCACAGCGCGTGCGACACGCCGAAGCTCACCACGCCGAGCGGCCAGAGAAAATGAAACGGCACCGACAGCACGAGCAGCGGCGCGGTGATGAGCACATGATATTCGAGCGAGGTCGCGAGCATCAGCGCGAAGGCCGGCGGCGGCGCGTAGAGCGTTTGAAAAAATCCGCCCGCGAACGGCCCGTGGTAAATCACCGCAGGCCGCAGCACCACACCCATGCTCGACGGACTGTAGATGCGCCCGCGCCAGACGCTCGCGCCAGCGGTGTTGAAATACTCCGGGTGCTTGGTGATGAGCAGCGCCTCGGCCTCGCCGTAGCCGGCCTGCTGTTTCAGATACGCCTGCACCGTCGAGCGGCGGTAGTGCCACACGAAGCCCGCCGGGCTGAAACCGATGCGATGCCGCGCCTGTTGCAAACGCCAGCACACGTCCACGTCGTCACCGGCTTTGCGGTAGATCGGATCAAAGCCTGCGATGCTGTCGAGCGCCCATTTGTAGAAGGCCATGTTGCAGCCGGGAATGTGCTCGGCCTCGCGGTCGTTCAACATCACATGCGCGGGACCGCCGGGCGAAACCATGACGGCGGCGGCGATCCAAGAATCTTCCGGCGGCAAAAAATTGTGCCCGCCAATGCCCGCGAAATCGCCGTTCAACAAATCGCCGATCAGGTAGTGCAGCCAGTCTTCGTCCGCGCGGCAGTCGGAGTCGGTGAAGGCGACGATCTCGCCGGTCGCGGCGTTGATGCCGGTGTTGCGCGCGACGGAGAGACCTTTGTTGACCTGGAAAATGTAGCGCACGCGCGGATGCTGGTCGGCGATGTCGCGCGTGTCGTCCTTCGAGCCGTCGTCCACGAGGATGACTTCGTAGTCGGGATAATTCAGGCGGTCGAGCGAGGCGAGACAGGCTTCGAGCGTGCGCGCGCCGTTGTAACTCGCGACGACCACCGAGACGCGCGGCACGGACGGCAGCGGAAAATACGGCGCGACCTTGAAGGCCTTTTGCACGGCGTGAAATGACGGCTTCGGCGCGCGCTCGCGCGTGGTCAGGCCCAGCGTCCAGTCCTCGATCTGGATGCCGTTGCGAAACCAGTCGTCGGTGTAGCTGAAGACAAACAGCCCCGCGAGTCCGTGGCGGAAGCCGCTCTCGATCTGCCACGCCAGCACCTCGCACTTGTGCTCTTCGCCTTCGCGCTGCGAGTCGAGACCGGTCTCACCGATGATGAGCGGCTTGGTGTCCGCAATCATCTGCAGACGTGAGAGGTAGTTCTCGTAGGCGGAGCGCTGGTGCAGATAGACGTTGAAGCAGTGGAAATCTATGTTCTGCGGGCGCAGGAATTCCGTGGGCGGAAAATTTCCAAACGTGCACAGGCAATCGGGATCAACGCCCTTCGCCTCCAGGACCAGTTCCTCGATGAAGCGCGCCACGGCCCGCGCGCCGTTCCAGCGCACGATGTCGGCGGCGATTTCGTTGACCACGCTGAAGGCGAAGACGGCCGGATGCCGCGCGCACAAACCCACGGATTCGCGCACGACGGCGCGCGCGGCCTCCTTTTGTTTTTCCGATTCGAGGAAGAGCCGCTCTTTGCACCACGGCACGTCCACGAGAAGTTTCAGCCCGTGCTCCTGTGCGAGATCGAGGAACCAGCCGGGCGGGACGTGATAGACGCGCAGCGTGTTCGCGCCGAGTTCTTTGATCTGCGCGAAGTCCTTAAGCGTCTGCGCGCGCGAGGCGTAGCGTTCGCCCTTCGCGTCGGGCGCGAACGGGCCGTAGGTCACGCCCTTGGGATAAAACTTGTTGGGGCCGAGACGGAAAAACTTTCCGTCCACGCGCACCCGTTGGGAGGTGGTGGCGTGGTCAGGCATGGAGCGAAATCATCGCGCGCGGCGCGTCAGTCATGGGGCGGCTGATAACAAAGGGGAATAGGAATGGCAAGATGGCGGGTGCGGCCTCCGGCGGCGGGGACGGTTGACGGACCCGTGCCGCGCCCCCAACAGTCCGGGCGCACAGTGAGCGCATTATTTCAACACGGGAGTCGGTTTCAGGCATGAGCCGTTCCTTTGGCAAATTCTGCCTCGTGGGCGGACTGGTCTTCGGCGTGGATTTTGCCGCGCTGGGGCTGTTCCAAAAATTCCTGCCCCGCCTCGCCGCCGTGTCGCTGGCCTACTTCCTGGCCGTGGCGGTTCACTACGCGCTGAACAAATGGTGGGTCTTCCGCGCCGTGGCGAACGTGCGCGCGCCCGAGGTCGTGCGGTATGTGTTCACGGTGTTGGTCTGCTGGGTTTGCACCGTGAGCGTGGTCTGGCTGGCGCTGCGGCTGGCGACCAGCAACATCTTCGTCGCGAAGCTCATCGCGATTCCTCCGGCCACCTTGCTCTCGTTTTTGCTCATGCGAAAATTCGTGTTTCGATAAATTTTTTCCCGCTCATCCCGCCGACGCGGTGGACGGCGGCGAACGCGCTGAAAAACTATCGGTGGTTTTGCACGGGGACTTGAAACGGTTCGGCCCCGAGTCCTGGGAGCCCCGGCTTCCAGCCGGCGCGTTTCCGGCCCGAGCACGCGTTCGCGTCGGCAGGGATGCCGGCGCTCCCAGGCGGGTCGCGCGGAACCCCGCCGAATTGATTCTCGACAGCTTTCTTTCTCCGGCTCCAAGCTCCGCGCGCCAGCCGCCGTGCCTCCATCGGTGGCTGGACTATGTCATCCGAAAGCGAGCGCGCCCTTCCACGGAACGACGAACGCCAGTGGTTCCACACCACGCACTGGAGCGTGGTGCTCGCGGCGCGCGCGCCCTCGCCCGAGGCCGACCATTCGTTGCAAATCCTCTGCCGCGCCTACTGGCCGCCGCTCTACACCTTCATCCGCCGGCGCGGCCACGCCGAGCACGATGCCCAGGATCTCACGCAGGAATTCATTGCCCAACTACTGGCGAAAGATTTTCTGGCCAATGTCTCGCCGCACAAAGGCCGGTTCCGTTCCTTCCTCCTGGCTTCGCTCAAGAACTTTCTCGCCAGCGAACACCAGCGCGTCACCGCAGCCAAACGCGGTGGCGGGGTGCCTTTGATTCCGTTGGATGCTGATCCCGAGGAAAACTTTCTGGGCGCTGAACCCGCCACGCACACCACGCCGGAGACCGTCTTCGAGCGCCGTTGGGCCATCACGCTGATGGAACGTGCCTTTGCCAAGCTGCGGGAGGAACTGACGGCCGCCGGCAAGGCCGCGCAGTTTCACCGCTTGAAAGGCTATCTCGAAGCAGACGCCGGGCGCGGCGATTACACCGTCGCCGCACGCGATTTGAAAATGTCCTCGGTGGCGGTGGGCGTGGCTGTCCACCGTTTGCGCCAGCGCTTCGGCGAACTGATCCGCCGCGAGATTGCCGACACCGTCGCCTCCCCGGAGGAAATCGACGACGAGATGCGGCACTTGCTCGCGGTCATTGGCCGGAGCGCCGCCGAAAGTTCGTAAGAGTTAAACGCCGAACCCGTTTCGTTCTGTGGAACAACCAGTGAACGAGAGACAGTGCCAGCGCTGTGGAACACGGCTCGCGCCCGCCGCGCTGGATGCCTTGTGCCCGCAGTGCCTGATGAGCACGGCGGCTTCCGTGCTCGGCCTCGCCAGCGGCCCGCGCGAATCCATCCACTACTTCGGCGACTACGAGTTGATTCAGGAAATCGCTCGCGGCGGTATGGGCGTCGTCTATGCCGCGCGGCAGAAGAGCCTGAACCGCATCGTGGCGCTGAAAAGAATTCTCCACGGCACGCTGGCCGACGCCGAGCAGGTGCGCCGGTTCCGCGCCGAGGCCGAGGCTGCCGCCCGCCTGCATCACCCGAACATCGTCGGCATCTACGAAATCGGTGAGCAAGAGGGACAGCAGTATTTCTCGATGGAATACATCGAGGGTTCCAACCTCGCTGAACTGGTGCGCGAAGGCCCGTTGTCCGCCCGCCGGGCGGCAGAATTTCTCAAGACCATCGCCGCTGCCGTCGCTTACGCCCATCAGCAAGGCGTGCTGCACCGGGACTTGAAGCCCTCAAACGTCCTCGTGGACGAGCACGACCAACCGCACGTTACGGACTTCGGACTCGCCAAGCTCCTGACCGGCGATGCCGACCTCACGCTTTCCGGGCAGGTGCTAGGCACGCCTAGTTACATGTCACCCGAGCAGGCCGCCGGAGATCGCGCCGCGCTCGGGCCGGCCACGGACATCTACTCGCTCGGCGCGCTCCTCTATCACTTGCTCACCAGCCGTCCGCCTTTCGTGGCCGCGACCCATGCGGAGACGCTGCGACAAGTGGGGGAAGCCGAACCCGCCGCCCCGCGCTCTCTGAATGCCAGCGTGCCGCTCGACTTGGAAACCATCTGCCTCAAGTGCCTGGCCAAGGAACCGCCGCGCCGCTATGCCACGGCGCAGGAACTCGCCGCCGATCTCGAACGCTTTCTGCGCGGCGAGCCGATTCACGCCCGGCCTGTGACCCGCGTGGAGCGCGCCTGGCGCTGGTGCCAGTGCGAACCGGCGCTCGCCGGAGCCATCGGTGCCGTGGCGCTGCTGCTGATCGCGGTGGCGGTCATCGCCAGTGTCGCCGCCCTGCGCATCAACACCGCGCGCGGCAACGAAACCCAGGAACGCCAGCGCGCCGAGCGCCTTGCAGAAGCAGAACGGACGCATAAGGAACGCGCCGAGCAGAACGCCGCCGCCGCCGGTCGTGAACAGCAGCGGGCCGTGGAGGCACTGCACGCGATCGAGATGGATCGCGCCGAAACCTCGTTCACCAAGGATGCAAATGCCGATGGCGTGGCCTACCTCGCCGCGATGCTGCGGGCCAGTCCCACCAATCGAATCGTGACCGAACGCCTGCTTTCCGCCCTGAGCTTCCATGAATGGCCGTTGCTGGAGCGACGCGGCTACGCAGAAACTGGACACGTTACCGAGGCCGTATTCAGTCCAGATGGAACCATCCTCGCGACAGGGACAGACAAGGGTGCCGTTAGAGTCTGGAGCACCGCCACGGGCGAACCGCTAACGCCTGAACTGCCTTTCATAGCAAATGTGAGGCGCATCCGCTTCGGTGCCAACGGCAGTTATTTCGCCGCTGCGGCCGGAGATTCCGTGCGAGTTTGGAACACGACTTCAGGCGTGCCTGCCACTCCGTTACTGAAAACCTCCGGCAACCTTGTAGGTTTCGCGCTTAGTCAAAAGGGTGATTTGATCGCCGTATCCTCTAGCAACCACGTAACGGTGGTGGACGTAAAATCTGGCAGAACCATCCACCGGCTTGAACACGATGGGAATGTTCACCTCACCATCTTTGGTAAGGGCGACCACCTCGCCACGTTTCAACAGAACTTGGTTCGCATCTGGCGCGCGGCCTCCGGCGAGTTGGCCGTGGGGCCGCTTCGAGTATCAAATTCCGTCCAGACTGCCATGTTCAGCGGGGACGGCCGCTGGCTGGCGGTGGGAGACGGGAAGGCGGTTACGATCTTTGATACAATGAGCGGCAATCGCATATTCCTAGCGCGGGAACAACCTGACGGGGTTTATTATCTTAATTTTTCTCAGAGAGCCTTGAATTTGGTCACGGCGTCTGAAAAAGGAACGGTCCAAATATGGAATGCGACGAACGGCCAGCCCATCGGCCTGCCGATGGATTACAAGGCGGCGATCCGGGCGGTTCGCTTTAGCCTGAACGGTCAGCGCGGAATGACCTTTTCCGCGGACCGGCCCATCCGGGTCTGGCACGGCGGCACTGGTGAACCGGTGACGGAGCCGATCCAAAATCAGTCCAAAATCCTGAACGCCGACCTCAGTCCCGACGGTCGCAGAGTCCTGATGTCGCAGGAGCGAGATGAAGCCTTCTCGTTGTGGCGACTGCCCCGCCGCGCACCAACCATTTCAGCTTCAGCGCCGGGGGCCGGTTCCGGTTACGTGGAGTTCGCAGGTGACGGCCGCACCATGCTGATGGAGGACGGAAGCCTCCGCTGGACGGCATCGTTTCCATCGTTGAGTCGGTCGCGGACGGGGAATCTTGCTCCGCGAGGAACGCACTTCACGCCCGACGGGAAACGCATTATCTCGACGGCTCTGCGACAGATTTGGGTATGGGATGTGGCGACGGGCTTGACGATCACGAACTGGCTGGCTCACTCAAACACGATCTCCGATCTGCAATTCAGTCGCGATGGACGCCTCATGATTACCGCCTCGGACGACGGGACCGCGCGCATCTGGGATTTGGGCACGAGCACTCTGTTGGCCGATCTGCCGAACAAAGCCACCGTTCTCACCGCCTCTTTCAACCCGGCCGTCAGCCGCGTTCTGGTTTTAACGTCGAGCGGCAAGTTGAACATCTGGACGATGCCACCGGCGCCCCGGCTTGAACGGACCATCAACACGACGCGCGGCCCATATCATCACGCACGCTGGGCCAATGATGGCCGACGCGTCCTCGCCACTTCCACCAGCGACACCGCAATGATTTGGGACGCAGACACCGGCGCGACTCTGACCGCCCCAATGGCCCACCAAGGCACCATCCGCTACGCGGAGTTCAGCGCGGATCAGGAACTCGTCGTGACCGCTTCGGCGGACCACACCGCCCGACTCTGGAACGCGCACACCGGTCAGCCGGTGGGTCACCCGTTCCGACATGCCGGGGCCGTGAACAGCGCGGTCCTCAGCCGCGACGCCACGCGCCTCATCACCGCCTCGGATGACGGCACGGCGCGCATCTGGGATGTGGCGACGGGCTGGCCCGTCTCCGAACCGCTGCGCTACCCGCCGGGGATTAATTACGCGACCTTCAGCCTGGACCTGCGGCATGTGGTCCTCGCCTGCCGCGACGGTTACACCCGCGTCGTGGCCGTGCCGCTCGCCCTCAGCCCCGCGCCCGCCTGGCTGCCCGACTTGGCCGAGGTCGTGGCCCAGAAACGGTTGGGCGACCAATACACCTTCCAGCGCGTGCCGCCGGAACAAATCTTCGAGTTGCAGCAGCGCATCGCGCAGACCGGCGGCGACGACTTCTACGCCCGCTGGGCCAAATGGTTCTTTGCTCTTCCCGGAACCACCAACGCTTTTCCAACAGCCCCGTGAGGCCCTGTACAAAAAGATTTTCAGAAAGTTTGTAAGAGTTCGCGGCGGATTCGGTTGCAGACAGTGAACCGGCCGTGCGGCCACGAGAATGTGGCCGCGACGGTTCAGAAAATCGAAATATGAAATCTATGAACACGCGCACCGAACAGATGACCACGCGTCAGGCGGGCCAAGCCACCCGCCCCGTTCTTTCCATTTCTGAGCACCAAAACCCAAACCAACCCATGAACAAGACAACCTCCATCGCCAAACTCCTGATCGCCTTGCTTGCCGTCCTCGCGCTCGCCATCGGCCACGCCCCTGCGGCGCAACTCGTAACGCTACAGCAGCCCACTGCAACCTACTCACAGTCTGGTTACGGGGTTGCCACGGCCATCGACGGAATTTCGGATTATCCGTTTCCCGTGGACGGGGGCTGGGCCGTGTTGAGCGGATTGGGAACGACCAACGAAGTCGCCGTGTTTGAAACAGCCAGCGACATAGGGTTTCCCGGTGGCACACGCCTTTTCTTCACCCTGATTCAGACGCACTGGAATCCTGGCCACACTTTGGGTCGCTTCCGCCTTTCTGTGACAGCGGACCCAAGGGCGGATTTCGCCGATGGCCTTTCGTTCGGTGGCGATGTCACAGCCAACTGGACTGCGCTTGAGCCGGGTGTGATGAGTTCCACCAACGGGACGGTGCTCACAAAACTGCCAGACCAATCCATCCTGGCGAGCGGGACCACGCCCGCCACCGACACCTACACCATTGAGGCCGTCACCTCTCTGACCAACATCACCGGCATCCGGATCGAAGCGATGGAAGATTCCTCGCTACCTTTCAACGGGCCGGGCCGCTGGCCGAACAATGGAAACTTCGTCATTTCGGAACTGGAACTCAGGGCCAGCGCCGTAAACATCTACTGGACCAACACCCTTGGCGGCAATTGGAACGATGCCGCGAACTGGAGTCCGAACCAGGTGCCGGGTTTCACCAACAATGTCTTCATCGCCGCCGATGGCACTTACACCGTCGTTGGCCTCGGTGAGTTCAGCACACTCTTCGTGGGCGCAGCCAGCGGCACGCAGACGGTGAGCGCTTTAGGCGGCGGGAACGTTGTGCTGAACGGACCAATCGTGTTCGCCACCAATACCGTTTTCGACCTGAACGCCACCGTGTACGGCGGGGCAGGCGCGACGATTACGGTCTTCGGTCAAATGAACTGGGTGGCTGGCCTGCTCAATGAACCAGTTTCCCTAACCATTGCCCCGAACGCGTTGTTGAACATTAGCGGAGCATCCAAGGACCTCAATGCGTCGCTCACGAATGCAGGCACCGTCGTGTGGACAGGTGGCGACATCCGCATGAGCTATTATCCTGGTGGTGCCATCTACAATCAGTCCGGCGGCGTTTTCGACGTGCAATGTGACCAAGGCATTTTGTTTCAAAGGTTTCCCGCGCAGTTCGTCAACGCCGGCCTGTTTCGGAAATCGGCAAGCAGCGGGGCGACGTGGTTTGACGCTGTGCCGTTCTACAACACCGGGAGGGTCGATGTGCAGAGCGGAACTTTGGATCTGCGAAATGGCCTCAGCCAGTCGGCTGGTGCCATTTTCTTGAGCGGGGGAAACCTTGCCAACGTGACAACCATTCAAGCTGGCTCTCTCGAAGGTGCTGGACATGTCCTCGGCAACCTCGCCATGTCCGGGAAAATCAGCCCCGGTTTTTCGGCGGGGCGACTGGAGGTTCTGGGGAATTACACTCAGACAGCATCCGGTTCCTACCACCTTGAAATCGGCGGCACGATAGCGGGCACGAATTACGACCAGGTGGTCATCACGAACAACGCGGCGCTGGCTGGCGCCATCAACGTCTGCTCCCTGAACGGGTTCGTCCCTGCGTTGGGAGATCGGTTTGAAATCATGAAGTTCGCCTCGATGAGCGGCGGCGTGTCGTTCAGCGGGCTGAACATCGCCAACGGCGTCCGGCTGGAACCAGTCATCAGCAGCACCAACATCGTCCTTGTCGCGACCAACGCGCCCTTCGATGCCACGGGCATTTATTGGACGAACACATTGGGCGGCAACTGGACCGACGCGGTGAACTGGAGCCCGAACCAGGTTCCTGGACCGGCCGATCAAGCCTACATCATCCAGGATGGCACTTACACGGTCAGCATCTACGGGGTATCGGTCAGCAACCTGATCGTGGGCGCATCTTGTGGCACCCAGACGGTGGTCATACCTTTCACCGGCTTCTTTGATTCCCACAGCGTCCGCCTTCACGGAAACAGTCAGTTTGCCAGCAACACGATCCTCAATGTCGGCGGCTGGATCCTCTGGGCTTACGTGGTTGGTGACGGACAGATCACCATGCACGGCCAGATGAATCTGAACGGAGTCCAGCTTCTTGAAAGCGTGGGCGTAACGATTGCGACCAACGGGGTCTTGAATTTGTCAGGTGCCACTGTTCTTCAGGGTGCGATCACGAATGCGGGCAGGGTCAACTGGGTCGGCGCGGGTAACTTCCGGATGGATGGAGCGGCGACCATCAACAACCTCACCAGCGGCATTTTCGACGTGCAAAACGATCAGGTCATGTCGTGGAACTTCAGAGGCAATGTCGTGTTCCATAATCAGGGGCTTTTTCGCAAGTCAGTGGGCGGCGGGACGACAACTCTTTATCTGATCAACTTCTTCAACACTGGCATAGTGGAGGTACAAAGTGGCGAAGTCAGGTTCAGCGGCTACTCGTTCATGCAAAATTCCGGCACCAGCCTGCTCAACGGAGGGCGGCTTTCTTCGGATGTTCCAATGTTCTTCAAAGGCGGTCTGCTGGGTGGTTCGGGACAGGTGGAAGCCAACGGCGCGAGCGTGATGGTGTCCGGGCAATTCAGTCCGGGTTTCTCAGCGGGACAGGTGGAGGTTCAGGGGAACTACATCCAGAAGCCTTCAGGTTCCTTTAACGTCGAGATTGGCGGCACCATCGCTGGGACGAACTACGACCAGATCATCGTGACCAGCAACGCCTCGCTGGCCGGAGCCATCAACGTCTGCTCCATCAACGGCTTCACGCCCGCGCCGGGCGACCAGTTTGAAATCATGAGGTTTGGCTCCATGAGCGGCAGCGTGAATTTCCAGGGCCTCGACGTCGCGCAGGGCATCTACCTGCAACCCGTGATCAGTTCCACCAACATCGTGCTCGTGGCCACCAGCGTGCCGAACAATCCCGCGCCAAGGATGCACCTCGCCCGCAATGGCGATTCGCTCTGGCTGTGGTGGCCGCTGGGCTACGGCGGGTTCAACGTGGAATCAACCACCAATTTGAACGCGCCCGTCGCGTGGTCGCCCGTGACGCCGGCGGAAGTCAACCGGCACACTTTCCAGTCCGCCGAACCCATGAAGCTCTTCCGCATGATTCAGCCGTAGCCGGAGCGCCGGCTTCCAGCACGGCCCGTTTCTGGAAGTGGATCAAGAGGCGTCGGGCCGCGCGTGGCGTCTGGGAAGGAACAGCGACGCGAGACCGGAAAGTCTCGCGACCGGCCGGCGGGAAAGCCGGCGCTACGTCACACCTCGCTTGCCCCCTGGCCCGGCGCATGGCTTTCTTCCCGTCATGAATCGCGACCAAACTCAGTTCGACGGACTGCTCGACGAGTATTTCGAGACGCTGCTGGCCGAGCATCCGCTCATGGCGGCCTCCGCCGGTCTGCGCGATGGCGAAGGCAAACTGGGCCGCGCCGACCGCGCGCACGAGCAGCGCTGGGAACGACGGCGGCAGGATGCTTTGCGCGCACTCGATAAAATTTCTCCGCGCACGCTGACCAATGAGCAGCACCTCGACCGGCTGGCGTGGCGCGCGCAGTTGCAACTTGAGTCGGAAGATTTTTTGCGCGGACGGCGCGCGCTTGATCCGGGCGCGCTCGACACCTTGCTCGGCGCGCTGCTGCATGAATTGCAACGCGGTGAGGACGAGCCGAAGCGCGCCTCGGAAAACATTCGCGGCCTGCTGCGCGACACGCCGAAGTTTCTGCAAGAGTCCGCCGCGCTGCTCGACCGCCCCGAACCGGTGTGGCGGCGCATCATGGAGCAGACGGCGGAAGGCTCCCCTGCCCTGTTCAACGCCGTCACCGTGTTCCTCGAAAAAAATTCCACGCCGCGTGACACCGCTCTGATTGCCTCCGCGCAAAAGGCCGTGACGCAATACCGCGACGCCGTGCTCGCGCGCCCGCTCGCGCCCGCCGGCTCCTTCGCCATCGGCGCGGAGGAAACGCAGCGGCGCGTGCGTGAGCAGCTCGGTCTCGATTACTCGCTCGGGGAAATCGAATCGCTCGCGCTCGGCGAAGTGGAACGCCTCAACGCCTTGCTGAAAAAAGAATGCGCCCGCTTCGGAAAGAAAGCGCAGCCCGAGGAAATTATCAAACAGGCCCGCGAGGCGTGGAATCCCGGCGACGATTTGCTCGGCGTCTATCGCGCCGAGACGCAGCGCGTGGCCGACGCCTTCCGCGCGGCGAAAGCCGTCACGTTTCCGATGGGCGATGAATTGCGCGTGCGCGCGGTGCCGGAGTTCATGCGGCACCTGTTTCCCACGGCGGCGTATTCGCAGCCCGGCGCGTTCGAGAAAAAACAGCGCGGCACATTTTGGGTGAACGACCTGAGCGCGACGAAGACGACCGAGGCGGAGAAGCGTTCCGAGCGGCAGCAGCATTTCGGTTTGAGCCTGACGTGCGCGCACGAGGCGTATCCGGGGCATCACTTGCAATTCGTTCTCGCCAACCAGCACGCACGCAAATGGCGGCGGCTCTTCGCCCACGCCGTCTTCTACGAAGGCTGGACGCTCTGGTGCGAGCAGATGATGGTGGACCTCGCCATTGATCGCTCGCCGTGGCTGCGCGTGCAGCAGCTCCACGACGCGCTCTGGCGCGCGCACCGCATCCTCGTGGACTTGC
>JANOAY010000445.1:0-5178 GCA_031411375.1 Pedosphaera sp.
CGAGGGATTTCCTTCCGCAGTTTCGCCCGCGTCGCCTTCAAGTGCGCGAGAGATTTCTCCAACGCCGCCGGGGAAAGGTCGTCGAGCTTGTCATCGAAACGATGATCCCCGAGCGCGGTGGCGTCAGCCGGGTGCAACGCAAAGCGTTCGTCGAGGTAACGGCGGAAGAAAGTTTCGAGTGCGGAGTCCGCCGCGAGCAACGGCACCGGGCCGGCCACGAAGAGTCCGGCGCAGAGCAGCGCGGAGAAGAGTCGGGTTTTCGTCATGGGCAAGTTTGGAAATTCATTTCCGATGCGGCAAGCTTTCCGACGGCGAGATGCCGGAACATTTTGATTTTTCTCCCGGGCTCAAGAGCCTGCGGAAATTTTCCCAGCTCCATCCCCGTCCTACCAAATTTCCAGGTGGAAAAATTCAGCGGCGTCGTTGGCGCGACGCCGCTGTGGTCAAGGGAAGACGCTCTGAAGAGCCGCCGCAACCGCCATCATTCGTTCACCGGGCCGAAGAGGCGGAAGAAGACGGTGCTGTAGGGCGGGTTGGTGTAGGTGATCGTGACGCCGTTGGTGTTCGTGTAGCTGGTGACGAACACGATGTTCGTCAGCGGCGTAAGGTCGAGGTGCTCGATCAGCCCGGCGGGCGTGGCGGTGAAGAGACCGGCGGGCACGTACGGGCCTTGCGGAACGAGTGAACGAAGGAGCGTGTATTCATGACAAGGCAAGCCGTGGAAGCGCACCAGCGGCATGTCGTTGCTGGAACTGATTTGCATGCGATTCAGTTCGGGCGCGCTACCATCCAACACCGTCATGCTCACGATTGCGCTCGACTCGCTGCCGCGCACGTCGCGCACGGTGTAGGTGAAGGCGTCCTCGCCGATGAAGCCGGGCACGGGCGTGTAGGTCACGTTGGTCGCGCCGAGCGTGACGCTGCCGCCGTTCGTGCTCGTGGCGCTGACGGCCACGACGGTGAGCGGTTCGCCATCGGGTTCGGCGTCGTTGGCAAGCAACTTTGCGAAGCGGATGAAGGCGGGCGCGTCGTTGGTCGTGCCGTCGCAATCGTCGAGTGGCAGCGGCGCGTTGTTGCCCAAGCCCGCGAGCGTGAATTGGAACGAACTTTCGTCGCTGTCGTTGTTGTCGAGGCGCACGGTCACGGTCTTGCCGTCGAGACTGAGAGGCGCGAAGCGGACGCTGAACTCCGCGCTGCCGCCGGACGGAATCGTCGTCGGCGCATCGAGCACGAGCACGAAGTCATTCGTGTCGCCGGTCAGTTGCACCACGCGTGCGCCGGTGTTGGTCAGCGTGAGCGTGGCCGTGCCGGAGTTCGTGATCGTGAAGGTGTTGGTCACGCTCCGTCCGAGCAGCACGATGCCGAGTTGGATCGCGCTCACGCCGTTGGTCATTTCCTGCGCGCCGCGCGTCACGCCGATCTCCGGCGCATGAATCACCACGATGAGGAAGGTGTTCGTGGCTCCGTTGCCGCGCGTGTCTTGGGCGGTCACGGTCACGAGGTTCGTGCCGGGGGCGAAGGTGCTGCCACTCGCGGGCGTGGCGGTCGCGGTCACGCTGCCGTCCACGAGGTCGAGCGCGCTAACGCTGAAGTTCACCGCCGCGCCCGCCGCGCTGGTGGCCTCGGCGAGAATGTCCGCCGGAACGCCGACGACTGGTGCGGTGGTGTCGAGCACGCGCACGGTGAAGCTGCCGCTCGTGGTCGCGCTGGCGCTGTCGGTGGCGCTTACGTTCACGGTGGTGTCGCCGAGAGGGAACACAAAGCCAGACGGCGGAAGTACGGACGGAGTGAGTGAACCGTCTTCGGGGTCGGTGGCGCTGACGGAAAAGCTGACCACGGCTCCGCTCGCCGAAGTCGCTTCAGCCACCACCGGCGAGGCGGGCAGCGTGAGCGTGGGCGGGGCGTTGGTCCCCGTGCCTTGAATCGCGAAGTCGTAGAGCGCCTCGTCGCTGTCGTCGTTCACGATGTTGACGGTCACGGTGCGTAGGCCGGTGACGCTCGGATCAAACGTCACGGTGAACGTCGTCGCTGCTCCCGACGCCAGGGTGGCGGGCAGCGCAAGTCCGCCGGGCGTGAAGTCGGCTGCGTGCGCGCCGGTCACGGTGATGTTCGTGAGGTTGAGCGGGTCGATGCCGCTGTTCGTGATGCTGAAGGTGCGGACCAACGTGCCCGCCGACGTCGCGACGCTGCCGAAGTCGGTGCCGTCCGCCGTGCTCGGGAAGGCATCGCCCGCCACGATGGTCTGGCCGTTGCCGCTGACGGCGATCTCCCGGCCGGGCGGCGGGATTAAGCCGATGGACATCACCGGCTGATCCGCAGGAGCACTCGCAAACCCCGCCCTGGCTCCGAAGGAAGGCGAACTGAAGGACTCCACCGCGCCGTACGTTCGCAGCGCGCCCGCCAGTCCTGGCGGCACCACGAACTCGACGCGCAAGGCGGTGAACGAAAACTCGTTGGTCGCGTCGTAGTCCCGCTGGACGTTGATGGCCTGGCCGTTGTCCGAGATGTCACAAAAGTTGTAGGTGCTGGCCGGCTCGGGGCCGACAAGATTTTCAAAGGTGACGGTCGGAACGGGGGTCGGCGCGCTGGTGATGTCGCCCACTCCGGTGCGCCAATAGGCGCTGACGAAGAAGGTGACGGGACCTTGTGCGCCCGCCGGTTGATGCACGGTGAACCGCTGTCCCGCCGGCGCCTCAAACCGCGCCACCACCGTGTCCCCGCTGCCGATGGCCGCGCTGAAGCCCGGCCCGGAAAACGTGCCCGGCCCTGACGGGAAGGTCACCGTATCCGAGAGGCTCGGAGGAAAGAACGGCGGAAAGCCCGGATCGTTCTGGTGTTCCAGCGCGCTGATGACGACCGGCGGAATGAAGTTTGTGGCCGGTGCGTTGGTGATGTTGAGCGCAAAGCTGGTGAGGCGCGTCGCGCCGTCGGAGTCGGTCGAGGTGATGACGACGTTGGTTGTGAAGCCGCTGTTCGTCGGCGTGTAATCCCAACTCCATGTTCCGCCGCTGCCGTCGCCGAGTTGCGACACCGAGCCGAGGTTTGCGCTGATGGTCACGGTGTCGTTCACGCCGGCGGGATCGCTGAAGGTGCCGGTGTTGGTCACGCTCGCGCCCAGGCCGTTGGTCAGGCTCGCGATGTCCACGGCGACGCTCGGTGCGCGGTTCGTGACGGTGAGCGTGAAGGTCGCGGTCACGGCGGCGTTCACACCGTCGTTGGCGGTGATGGTCACAGTCGCGCTCGCATCAGGACCATCAGCGGGCGTGTGGCTCCAGCTCCAGGTGCCCGCGCCGTTGTTTGGCGTGACGGTGCCGACCGAGGCGGAAATCGTCACGGTGGCGTTGCCCTCCGGGTCGCCGAAGGTGCCGGTGTTGCTCGCGGCCTGCGCCTCGCCCACGGTCACGCTGGCGTTGTCACGCGCCACGCTCGGCGACTCATTCACGTCGGTCACGGCGATGAGCAGCGCGCGCTCGAAGAACAATCCGCCGCCGTCGGTTACGCGCACGCGGATGGCGTAGCTGTTCTTCACCTCGTAATTGAAACTCGCCGTCGTCTTCAACGCCGTGCCGACGATGCTGAAGCTCGTGTTGTCCGTGCTGCCCGCGCCGGCCACGAGCGTGTAGGCCGCCGTGTCACCCGCGTCGGGATCGGTGGCGGAGAAAGTGCCGACGGTCGTGGCCGAGGGAAGATTCTCGGCGACGTTCGTGGCCGAAAGCGCGAGCGCGGTCGGCGCGGAGTTCGTGCCCGTGCCTTGGATGGCGAAGTCGTAGAGCGCCTCGTCGCTGTCGTTGTTCTGGATGTTGACCGTCGCGGTGCGCAGGCCAATGGCGCTGGGATCAAACGTCACGGTGAAGGTCGTCGAGG
This sequence comes from Pedosphaera sp., assembly GCA_031411375.1. Classification (GTDB taxonomy): domain Bacteria; phylum Verrucomicrobiota; class Verrucomicrobiia; order Limisphaerales; family SIBH01; genus JANNGC01. The sequence continues at coordinate 3,865 of JANOAY010000445.1, forward strand.
TGCCCGCCACCAGCGTCGCAGGCAGAGTGATGCCGCCCCGCGTGAAGTCGGCGGCGTGCGTGCCGGTCACGGTGATGTTCGTGAGGTTGAGCGGCGCGGTGCCGGAGTTCGTGATGGTGAAGGTGCGGCCGACCGTGCCCGCCGCTGCCGCGATGCTGCCGAAGTCGGTGTGGTCCGTGGCGCTCGGCGTGACGTCGCCATCGACGATGGTCTGGCCGTTGCCGGTGACGTTGATCTCAGGCGCGGTCGCGCCGCCGCCGCCCGCCGCCTTGATGTTGATGGCGAGGTAAAGTGTTTCTTCGCCGTCGTGGGTCCAGCTCATCGAGACGCTGGGCGCGGCCCCGGATTTGGTGCTGGTGCGGTAGCCGTCGAAGCCAAACCCGATGGCGCTGCCGGCGCTGTGAATCACGGTCTGGTTGTTCCCGGCGCCCGGATTGATCGTCGCCAGCGCCGGCGTTTTGTACACATCGAACACGTCGAACACAACGTCGCCCGCCGCGCTGGCGATGGTGCGGGTCACGGGACTGGTCGTGCCGGGTGAGGCGTCGAACGAATCCGTGGCGCCCACCGGCGCGGCCTGGTTCACATTTTGAAACGCCACCGCGCCGATGAACTGAAAGTCGCCGGGCGCGACGCGCGTCATCGTGATGTTCGCCGTCGTCGGCGAAGCGGAGTCGCCGAGCGGCAGCACCCAGATTGAATCCACCGCGAAGCCGTCGTTCCTTTCCACGGCCTGCGTCATGGGCGTGGCTCCGAAGGAAACGGTGGTGACGTCGAGCGACGCGGTGTCGGAAGCGACGACCACGAGCAGGCGGTTCGTGCCGGCGGGCACGGTGAAATTCGCCATCGTCAGCGCGTTCGAGGCGTGCGACTGCGCCGCCGCGCCGAGCTGCTGCACGCCGGGCGCGACGTTGCCCGTGCCGGTGCCAGCGAGATTGATGTCGAAGGGATTTTCATCCGCGTCGTTGTTCGGAATGTGGAGGGCCGCCGTGCGCGCGCCGTTCGTGCCGGGCGCGAAGATGACGGTGAAGGTCGTGCTGACATTGGGTGCGAGCGTGGTCGCGCCAAACGCACCGACAGTGAAGTCGTTCGAGTGCGTGCCGTTCTTGGTCGCCGCCGCGAGGAGCAGATCGCCCACGCCGGTGTTGGTGACGGTGAAAGTTTTCACCGCGCTGCCGCCGACGTTCACGTTGCTGAAATCCACGGTGGCCGAGCCGTCCACGAGGTCGGTGGCGATGGGTTGGCGCACGCCGATTTCCGACGGCAGCCCGTGCAAGTGCGCGGCGAGGTTCGCCGCCGCGATGCCGAAGGATT
>JANOAY010000446.1:0-2036 GCA_031411375.1 Pedosphaera sp.
CACTCAAACTTTGCTGTGGGCAGAATGGCGATGGCAAGGCGGCGCACTGATCAGTCGCTGATCCTTAGTAAACAATTTTCCACGCACATGATTTCAGAACAGCAAATCACCGACGCGCTCAAGGCCGTCAAATATCCCGGCTACTCGCGCGACATTGTTTCGTTCGGGATCGTGAAGCACATCGCGGCAAACAACGGCGCGGTCAGTGTCACGATTCAACTCACGGCACCGAACAACGAGGCTGCGGCGAAAATCAAAGCCGATGCGGAGGCCGTGTTGCGCGGACTCGCCGGTGTGGAAATGGTTTCCGTGCAGGTCAATCAGCCCGCCGCGCCGGTGGGTTCTCAGCCCGGCGGCGCGGCCACGCCCAACAAACTGCCGAACATCAAACGCATCGTCGCCATCGCCAGCGGCAAAGGCGGTGTGGGCAAATCCACCTGCTCCGTGAACCTCGCCTGCGCCCTCCAGCAACTCGGCGAACGTGTGGGTCTCCTCGATTGCGACATCTACGGCCCCAGCATTCCGCTGATGATGGGCATCAACAAGCGCCCCACGATCAGCGCGGATGAGAAGCTGGTGCCGCCGCAAAATTTCGGCGTGAAGCTCATGAGCATGGGCTTCCTGCTCGACGGCGATCAGCCCGTCATCTGGCGCGGGCCGATGATCATGAAGACCATCCAGCAGTTCATCCACTCGGTGGACTGGGGTGATCTCGATTATCTGCTCGTCGATCTCCCGCCCGGCACCGGCGACGCGCAACTGTCCCTCTGCCAGACCGTCCCGCTCGATGGCGGCGTCATCATCACCACGCCGCAAGAAGCCTCGCTCGGCGTCGTGCGCAAGGGCATCGGCATGTTCAACAAGGTGAACGTGCCCATTCTCGGCCTCGTGGAGAACATGAGTTACTACATCACGCCGACCGGGGATCGCATCGAACTCTTCGGCCACGGCGGCGGCAAAGCCGAGGCCGCGCGGCAGAACGCGCCCTTCCTCGGTGAAGTTCCGATCTACATTCAGATTCGCGAAGGCGGCGATGCGGGCCAGCCCGTGGTCGTGACCAGTCCCGATTCCGCACCGGGCCGCGCGTTCATCGACATCGCGATCAAGGTTCGCACGCAGTTGATGAAGTGACGGAGCGCGGGGTTTTAACCCGCCGCAATGTACTCAAGTCGGACGCGCAAGAACTTGCAGGCACCGCTCTCCATATCACGTAGCTGCGGGTTAAAAAACCGCGCTCCGTTTCCGTTCCGTTGACACTTCTCCGCACGCGCCTTTACGGTGCGCGCCTTGGAATTGCGCGGTAAAAAACTCGGCGTGCTCATCGCCTGCCCGCCGGATCAGCCCGGCTTTCGCCACGGCGTGCATGTCGCAGCGGCGGCGATGCGACGCGGCGTGAACGTCTATCTCTACTGCATAGATGAGGCGGTTCTGGGCGTGGCCGATCCTGAATTGCAGAAGCTCAAGGCTGGCGGTCTGAACCTCTACGCCTGTGCCTACGGCGCACACAAACACAATCTTCCGCTCTCCGATCAGGCCACCTTCGCCGGGCTGACCGTGGTGAACGACCTCATCGTCAGCACGGATCGCTTCGTGAGTTTCAACTGATGAAACCTTCCGCGCTCATCATCATCACCGGCGACCCGCGTAGCAGCGCGAAGCCTGCGGAAGCCGTGCGCATCGCGGCGGGTGTAGGCACTTGGAAGAAGGCGGACATCACCGTGTATTTGCGCGGCCCGGCGGTGCTGGCGTTGAGCGAATACGTGGACGAGTTCGTGGACGAGGATAACTACACGCGCTACTTCCCCATCGTGGGCGAATTTGGGCGTCCGATTTACGTGCAGCGTGGCGCGGAACTGCTCGGCGAAATCGGCGACTCGCCGATGAAGTTCGAGGAGATTGACGACGCGCAACTCGCGCGACTCGCCGCTGTGGCCAACTACGTTCTGCGATTCTAATGCGCTCCATCCTGCACATCCTCACGCGACCGGAAGACGAGCTGGCTCGTGCAGTGATCGCCGGACAACGAGCGCTGCCTG
>JANOAY010000447.1:0-3848 GCA_031411375.1 Pedosphaera sp.
GAGCGCCTCAACCCGGCGCGGTGGGGACACCGCGCCCTACCAACACCGTCGGTTCCTCAGTTCTCTGCCTTCGCAGCGCGGCGCGGCGCAAGTCGCGCAGCGTGGCCACGGTGGCGCTGCTGGCGAGCGGGGTGTTTCTCATCGCGTCCATTGGCGCGTTCCGGCTGGATGCGGAGGCGGACGCGTGGAAGCGCAGTTCGGGCACGGGCGGCTTCGCGCTGATTGGCGAGAGCACGCTGCCCATCGTGAAAGACCTGAACACGGCCGAAGGCCGCGACGCGCTGGGGCTGAATGAGAAGGTGTTGAAGGACGTGAAGTTTGTCCCGTTCCGCGTGCGCGATGGCGATGATGCGAGTTGCCTGAACTTGAACCGCGCGCAGCAGCCGAGGTTGTTGGGGGTCAAACACCAGCGAATGCGGGATGAGCGGTTTGTCTTTGCTTCGATTCTCGAAGGTGCCGAAGGCAAGCACAGCGAATGGTCCATCTTGAGCAAATGGGAGCTGCCAGATCGCGCCTCAATTCCAACGAACAGAATTCCAGCGGTTGGTGATGCCGCATCGATTCAATGGGCATTGAAGAAGAAGATTGGAGATGTGCTGTCTTATCGGGATGAACGTGGTGGGGAATTTGAAGCGTGGCTCGTCGGCGGGCTGGCGAACTCCATCCTGCAAGGTTCGCTCATCATCGACGAAGCGGAGTTCACGCGGCGCTTTCCGAGTGTGAGCGGCTATCGAATGTTCCTCGTCGACTGCCCGTCGAACGCCCTGCCGCAGGTCAGCGCGGAGTTGACGCGCGCGTTGCAGGACTACGGTTTCGAGGTGACGCCGGCGGCGCAGCGGCTCGCGGCGTTCAACGCGGTGCAGAACACGTATCTCAGCACGTTCCAGGTGCTCGGCGGACTGGGACTGCTGCTCGGCAGCGCGGGGCTGGGCATCGTGGTGTTGCGAAATGTGCTGGAGCGGCGCGGAGAACTGGCGCTGCTCATCGCGGTGGGCTTCCGGCGCGGTCGCGTGCAGAAGCTGGTGCTCGCGGAACACGCGGCGCTGCTGGGCCTGGGACTGATCATCGGCGTCGGGTCGGCGCTGGTGGCGATTTTGCCGAGCCTGCTTTCGCCGCGCGTCGAACTGCCGGTGCTGTCGCTGTCGCTCACGCTGGGCGGCGTGCTGTTGTTTGGTTTGATTTCGACCTGGCTGGCCACGCGCGTGGCGGTGCGGGGAAATTTGTTGGAAGGATTACGAAATGAGTGAACTGATTTTTAACCACGGAAGACACGGAAAACACGGAATGGGAAACACCAGATTCGGTGTCTTCCGTGTTTTTCGTGGTACTACCATCTTGGGATTAAGTCTGGTGTGTTCGGCGGTGACTTTGATTGCCGCCGATACCGCCAAGCCGCTTTACCAAAACAATTTCACCACGAACGAAGTCGGCAAGCTGCCGGAGGAAATGCTGCTGCTTGACGGCGGGTTCGCTGTGCAGGAGGTCGCGGGCAACAAGGTGCTCCAGCTTCCCGGCGCGCCGCTGGAGACGTTCGGCGTGCTCTTCGGTCCCACGGAGGCGTCCGGCCTTGCGTTGAGCGCGCGCGTTCACAGCACCAAGAAGGGACGGCGCGAGCCGGCCTTCGCGCTCGGGCTGAACGGCAACGCGGGCTACAAGCTGCAAATCTCCGCCGCGAAAAAACTCGTGGAGCTTTACAAGGGCGACGACGTGATCGCGAAGGAGTCGTTCACTTGGGAATCCGATTCGTGGACGATGCTCAAGCTGCAAGTGCGCAAGGTGAAGGACGGCGAGTTCGCCATCGAAGGCAAGGCGTGGAAGCAAGGCACCCCCGAGCCGACGAAGTGGAGTGTCGCGCACACCGAGCCAACTGAGCCGAGCGCAGGCCGCGCTTCGATCTGGGGCAATCCTTTCGCCGGCACGCCGATCGACTTCGATGATCTGGTAGTGACGGCGGTGAAGTGATGAGACTGGAGGAGCGCCTAAGCTCGCTCTCGCAGTCACGCAGCGTTTTGCCAAAAGCGATCCCGCCTTTGAGCTTGGGAAGCTCTCCGGCGAACAAGGCGTCCTCGAACTTGTCGTAACGCGCGAGTTCCGGCGCGGCTTCGGTGCAGGCGATCAGCGGAAACTGCATGGCGGAAAACGAGCGGAGCGACAGCGGCGCAATCAAACTGAGATCACACACCGAGGTCGCCCGGCCATGCTCGCCTGTGATTGATGAGTTGCCGCATCCGGGCGGCGCGCTTTGAATGCCGGGCATTCGATGAATCTGTCCGAGTTGTTTGCTGATGAAGACCACCGGTTCCACATGGGGTTGCGGCGGGGTAGGGCGGCGGAATTTTTTCAACCCACGGTTCGGCACGACGCGCTGGTCGAGGAGCGCACGCACTGGCTGCGCAACGAGCCGCAGACATATTCCGCATTTCTCCCGGAGAGCGAGGCATTGCTAGACGAGTGCATCGCGCTGGCAAGCGATTGGAGGAGCCTCACGCCGGAACAGCAGGCATCAGTCACTGCACTCGGCGCACCACGGGAACGCGGCCTGCGGTTCGGAGAAATTTGGGAGCCGGATTTTCTGCTGTTGCGAGCGGACGCGGCGGAGCGGTTTCAACTCGTGGGCGGATGCGTATGTTTTCCTTCGTCGTGGAGTCTGGCGGAGAAGATCGGCAAGCCGCTGGAGTTCATTCACGGGCCGGTGCCGGGATTGAACGCGCAACTGGGGCGCTCGATTGATTCGTTTCTCGCGAAGCTCACGCCAGGCACCGCGTGGCTGAGGCACAATTGGGGACTGAGCCGTTCGCAGGAGTTGAACCAGCATCCGTCGCGTCCCCTGCCCCGCCTCGATGATTCGGTGACGCTGACGGAAGTGTCGTTGCGCGTGGAGCAGCAGGTGTTAGTGGCTTTGCCCGCCAGCGGCGGTGTGCTGTTCGGCATCCGCATCACCATGCACTCACTGGCAGAAGTGAGACGAGACGTCACGACGGCGGAACGATTGGCCCGCGCGCTGCGCACGATGCCGGCGGAAGTGGCGGCTTACAAAGGACTGGTGACAGCGCGCGCGCGGGTGGCGGAGTTGCTGGCCTCACGCTCTTGAACCAAATCCGCGGGGCAGCGCAGCCCTGCCCGACGTCGAAAATTTCTTGAGGAATAGATTGCTATTCGCCCCGAAACCGCGATTGTCCGCCCGTCTGTTAGATTGCTTGTCCGTTTCAAGGCCTGGTAAATCCTCAAGTGAACTCAGTTCAGTGATGATTAGAAACCCGATAGTCGGGAACAGTCTGAAACCAAAGGGTTAGTCTAGTGACATCACAAAGTATGAGTAACAAATTGTTTGTCGGAAATCTTTCCTTCAATACCACTGAAAACGACCTCCAAGACGCCTTTGCCGCGCACGGCACCGTCGTGGAAGCCAACCTGATGATGGACCGCATGAGCGGCCGTCCGCGCGGTTTCGGCTTCGTGACGATGAGCTCGCCGGCGGAAGCCCAGGCGGCCATTGCTGCGCTGAACGGCAAGGAAATGGACGGACGCGCGTTGACTGTCAACGAAGCCAAGCCCCGTGAAGAACGTCCGGGCGGCGGCGGCGGCGGTTTCGGCGGCGGCGGCGGCGGTGGCGGTCGTGGATACGGCGGCGGCGGCGGCGGTGGCCGCGAACGCAGCGGTGGCGGCGGCGGTGGCGGTGGCCGTGGTCGCTACTAAGCGATAGATTTTCACGAGCGAGGCCCGGTTTGTGCCGGGCCTCGCTTTTTTTTCCAGCCCTGTCCTCGATCGGTTTGCGGGACGGCACGCTTGTTTTCCCCGCAGACCGTTTCCGAAAGGCCGAATGAAAGCAAAGCAGCAGACCAAAGAAC
>JANOAY010000448.1:0-4820 GCA_031411375.1 Pedosphaera sp.
TTTTCACGTAAATCTGGTTCGGGGGTTTGGCGATGCCGGGGGTGCCCAAACAAATTTTTGGCCCCAAATACACACGTGATGCCGGGGGGGGTATTTTCACGGTTTTGTTGTTATGGGGGGGTGCCCCCCCCGCCCCGCGCCGGAATCGGAGCACCGTTTCGGAACTTACCCACGCCTCACCCCGGCGCGCGCGGCGCGACGACGACTGACCCGCCCTCCTCCTCCTTCTTCAAGAACCGTGTCGTGATGAGACCTTATTCCACACCCACCAGTCCGGGCATTGACACGCGGGCCACGGGACTAAAGTCTGGCTCCTCAATGCGGCTCCGCGCCTGCCAGCACCAATTCCAGTTCCCGCGTCCGGCGATGCTCATGGGCATCGTGAACGTGACGCAGGATTCGTTTTCGGACGGCGGGAAGTTTTTTGATCCGGCGCGCGCGGTGGCGCACGCGCGGCGGCTGGTGGCGGAGGGCGCGGAGATTCTCGACATCGGCGGCGAGTCCACGCGACCGAATGCCACGCCGGTTTCGGAGGAGGAGGAGTTACGCCGCGTGCTGCCGGTGATTCAAGAACTCGTGCGCGGCGATTTGCCGCCGTCGGCTTTCATTTCCATCGACACCATGAAGCCCGCCGTGGCGCGTGCGGCTGTGGCTGCGGGCGCGAGCCTCATCAATGACGTGGCGGCGAACCGCGCCGATATCGCGATGTGGGACGTGGTGCGCGAGACGGGCGCGGGCTACGTGGTCATGCACATGCAAGGCACGCCGCAGACGATGCAACAGCAGCCGCACTACGACGACGTGGTGCGCGAGGTCGGAGAATTTTTCCGCGCGCGATTGAACGCGTTGCGCGCGCACGGGGTCAGTGCCGAGCAGATCCTTTTCGACCCGGGCATCGGCTTCGGAAAAAGCACGGAACATAATCTGGAATTGTTGGCGGGCCTTGCGCAGTTTAGCGCGTGTGAAAGGCCGCTCCTGATCGGCGTGTCGCGGAAAGCCTTCATCGGAAAACTGAGCGGAGCAGGGGAGGCGGCGGATCGGTTGCCCGGCTCGCTGGCCTGCGCGTGCGCGGCGGTGGCGCAAGGAGCGCAAATCATTCGGACGCACGATGTCGCTGCGACCGCGCAGGCGCTGCGATTGACCGAGGCCATTCACGCCCGACGGAAATAAAATTTTGGAACTGCTGGAAAACATTTGGCGGCCGGTGCTGGAGATTCTCATCCTCGCGGTGGGCATCTACTACGCGGCGTCGTTCGTGCGCGGCACACGCGGCGCGGCCATCTTCACCGGCACGCTGGCGCTGATGCTTTCGCTCGCGCTGCTGTCCACGCTGCTCGAACTGCAAGTGCTGCGCTGGATTCTGCACGTTTTTTCCTCGGCGTTCGCCGTGTCGATCATCGTGATTTTCCAGCCGGAGATTCGGCAATTGCTCGCGCAGATTGGCAGCCTCCAACTCTTCTACACCACGCATGAACAGCGCGAGAACATCGAGGTCATCATCCAGACGGTCGAACGTCTGGCCGACGTGCGCATCGGCGCGCTCATCGCGCTGGAGCAGTCCATCCAACTGCACGACGCGGCGGAGTCGGGCATTCCCGTGGACTGCGTGGCGACGCCCGAGATGCTGGAGACAATTTTTTTCCCCAACAACGCCATCCATGACGGCGGCGTGATCATCAAGGGCGATCGCATCGCCTACGCCGCGTGCATTTTCCCGCTCACGGCGCGGCAGGATTTGCACAAGTCGCTCGGCACGCGCCATCGCGCGGCGCTTGGCCTGAGCGAGGAGACGGACGCGGTGGTCGTGGTCGTGTCCGAGGAGACCGGGATGATTTCCTATGCACACAAGGGCGAGTTGGTGCGCGGCCTGTCCATCGAGAGTTTGCGCGCCTACCTGAGCGGCGTGGTGCTGCAAGGGAATCGCCGCCGTAATGTTTTCGAGCGGTTGCGCGGCTTCACGATGGATCATCTGCGTCCGGCCGCTGCCACCGGCAAAACTGATTCCAAGTAACATGCCGCTTCGCGATCTGCTTCTGAACAACCTGCGCCGCAAAATTTTTGCGCTGATGCTGGCCGTGCTCGTGTGGGTGACCATTCACTTCATGGAGGTCAGGAAGCAGCAGTCACGCGCGCCCGCGTCCCCCGCACTCACCAACGCCCCTTCATCACACCCATGACCAAGCAGCAGAAAATCTTCGGCACCGACGGGGTGCGCGGCACCGCGAACATCGAACCCGTGACCGCCGAGACCGCGATGAAACTCGGCCGCGCCGCCGCGCACGTTTTCAAGAACCTCGCGCCCGAGTCGCGCGGGCGTGGCAAACACAAGATCGTCATCGGCAAGGACACGCGCCTCTCCGGCTACATGCTGGAGAACGCCATCAGCGCCGGCGTGCTTTCGATGGGCGTGGACGTGCTCTTTATCGGGCCGCTGCCGACGCCGGGCGTGGCTTACACCACACGCAGTCTGCGTGCGGACGCGGGCATCGTCATCACCGCCTCGCACAATCCTTACGACGACAACGGCATCAAATTTTTTCGCGGCGACGGCTACAAGCTCGACGACAAAATTGAAGACGAGATCGAACACCTCGTGTTCAGCGGCGAGATTGAAAACATCCGCGCCACGGCCAGCGCCATCGGCAAGGCCGTGCGCATTGATGACGCGCTGGGCCGCTACATCGAATACGCCAAGGCCAGTTTCCCGCGCCGCATGTCGTTGGAAGGAATGCGCGTGGTCGTGGATTGCGGACACGGCGCGGCTTACAAGGCCACGCCCTGCGTGCTGCGCGAACTCGGCGCGGAACTCATCGTCTATAACGACAAGCCCGACGGCACGAACATCAACCGCGAGTGCGGCTCCATGCACCCCGAGGGCATGTGCGCGAAAGTTCGCGAGCATCAGGCCGACATCGGCATCGCGCACGACGGCGACGCCGACCGCGTGCTGCTCTGTGACGAGACCGGCACGTTGATTGACGGCGACGACATCATGGTCATCGCCTGCCAGGAGATGCTGGCCAACGGCACGCTCGCGAACAAAACGCTCGTCTCCACCGTGATGAGCAATGCGGGCGTGGACGCCGCGATCGCGAAGGCGGGCGGGCGCATCATCCGCACCGCCGTCGGCGACAAGAACGTGATTGATGAGATGCTGCGCGGCGATTTCAACTTCGGCGGCGAGCAGAGCGGACATTTGATTTTCCGCGACTTCAGTTCCACCGGCGACGGCTTGGTGGCGGCGCTGCAAATCCTGCGCATCATGAAGTCGCAGAACGCGAAGCTCTCCGAGTTGAAGAAGAACTGGACGCGCTACCCGCAGCTCGTGACCAACGTGCGCGTGAAGGAGAAGCGTCCCTTCGCGGAACTCGACCGCGTGCTCGAACTTGTGGCGCAGGCGGAAGCCGTGGTGAAGCCGGAAGGCGGCCGCGTGATGCTGCGCTACTCCGGCACGGAGCCGAAAGCGCGGCTGCTCATCGAAGGCCGCGACGCCGCGGTGCTTCAGCAGTGGAGCGCGCAGATTTGCGACGCGATCAAGAAACAGATCGGAGCGTAATCTGGGAGCGCGGCGTTCACGCCGCTTCACCGTTCGCACGATCGGCGAGCTTGGAGCGCCAAAGAGTTGTTCACGTTGAAGCGGCATAAATGCCGCGCTCCATTCCGCAAGTGACTCATCATCCGCACAGGTGAAGTCCAACTCCTCTTCTGCCGATGAAACTCCGTGCGCCGCGCATGGAAATGAAACAAGCCCCATCTCTCGCAGATGAAAATCTGCTCGAGCTGATCCCGGAACATTGTCCGGACCTGCTCGCGTTGCTGGATGTAAACGGCCTGTTCCTCTACGGCAACGCCGCGCACTTTCTCCGCCTCGGACGCAGCCCCGAGTCCCTGCTCGGCACGATGGTCTTCGAGCTGATTCATCCCGATGACGCGGCGGAGTTCGAGAAGTTCGTTACCGCCCGCGCCGCGCGCCGCACCATCTTTCGGTTCAGCGCGCGCTGGTTGAAGGAAGACGGCACACCCGCGCGCTTCGACTCGATCGGCAAATGGATTCCCGCCGACAAAGGCCGCTCTTACTACCTGCTGCTCTCTTCGCGTGAAGTGCTGACGCAGAAAAGTTCCGCGCCGGACGCCGAAGGCACCGCCGAACTGCGCACCGACGCCGCGAAACTTCTGGCCCGCGCGGAAGGCGAACGCACCAGCGTGGCCCGCGCGATTCACGACGACCTCGGGCAGAAGCTCACCGCCATGAGCCTTGAACTCTCGCTGTGGAAAACCGAACTCGGCCAAGGCCGCAGCAAATCCGTGAACGCCATCCGCGAAAAGCTCGCGACCTTCGGCGACTTGCTGAACGGCATGATCGGCGCGACGCGGCACATCACGTCCACGTTGCGTCCGCGCATCCTGGAGGAATTCGGACTCACCGCCGCGCTCGAATGGCATCTCGAAAAAGTGCAGAAGCAGTCCGGCGCGTCCTGCTCCTTCACCGCCGAGCACGAGAAGATCGAAGTGGACGCCTTCGTGGGCGCGCAGATTTTCCGCATCGCCGAGGAAGTCATCGCCTCGCGCATCGAGGCCGGGGCGAAGAATCTTCACGTCCGCCTGCTCGCGCAGGATGACGCGGTGGCCCTCACTTTCGAGGACGCCGTGAAGCAGCGCCGCATCGCGCCGGAGACGGCGGCCCGCATCCGTCTGCTCGGCGGCGAGATCGAGATCAACCAGGCCGAGGGGATGATCGTCGTGGCGCTGCCGACACAGATGGTCGGGCGGTGATTCTTTTTGAATTTTCTTAACCGTGAAAGACGCGAACCACGCGAAAT
>JANOAY010000449.1:0-6200 GCA_031411375.1 Pedosphaera sp.
GTGGTATCGCGACCAGTTCGGCGGTGCGACGCCATCGCCCGCGATGGTGAAGGCGGCGCTGAACAATTCCGCCGTGGACATGGACGACACGGTGGAGACCGGTCCCGTGCCGAACAATGACGAGGGCTGGGGGCGCGTTGACCTCACGCAAATCATCGGCTCGGACCGCGTGTATGATTTCGTGGATCAATCCGTGACGCTGACGACGGGGCAGATTTACGAGAAGCAGATCGTGGTGGCGGATGAGTTGGTGCCGCTGTTTGTGACCGTGGCATACACGGACGTGCCAGGTTTTCCGGGCGCGGTGCCGGCCTTGGTGAATGATCTCGATCTCGAAGTGGTCGCGCCGGATGGGCGTGTGTATCGCGGCAATCAGTTCATTGACGGCGACTCCATCGCCGACTCACCGGCGGCGGATGTGTTGAACAATGTCGAGTGCGTGTTCATTGGCGAGCCGCTGGCCGGGCCGTACACGATTCGCGTGCGCGCGCGGAACGTGCCTCAGGACGCGCGACACGACACGGGCGCGGTGGATCAGGATTTCGCGCTGGTGGTGTCGGGCAGCATTCCCGCGCCGGGCACTGGGCTGGTGTTCTTCGACCGCCGTTTCTACACGGTGCCGGGGACGATTCTGGTACGCGCGATTGATTTGGATTTGAGCGGCCAGCCTTCGTTGAACGTGAACGTCCGCAGCACCACGCAGCCGGCGGGCGTGAATCTTTCGCTCCTGCCTTCCGGCATTCCCGGCACCTTCACCGGCAGCGTGCTCACGGCCACGACGACCATCGCGGGCCGCCTCCGCATCGCGCACGGCGACACCATCACCACGGATTATTTCGACGCGTCGGCGGGCGTGACACGCACGGCGACGGCGCTGGGCGATTTGCTGCCGCCGAACATCTTTGGCGTTGGCAGCTCGAACGCCTTTGGCAACACCGTGGTCTTCTGGCAGACCGACGAACCGGCCAACGCCATCGTGCGCTACAGCACGAACACGGCGTTGAACCTCGGCGCGACGAACAATTTCCTCACCGAAGATCACGCGGTCGCCTTGCAGGATTTGTTTGCCGGCCGCACGTACAACTACGTCGTCATCTCGCAGGACGAGGCGGGCAACCGCGCGACGAACAACAACGGCGGCGCGCTCTTCAGCTTCGTGGCCGCGACCGCGCCGACGGTGCTGCTGGTGGAGAATTACGCGAACGATGAGTTCGGCTTCGGCCCGGTGATTCCGCTGAGCGCATACACCGACGCCTTGAACCAACTCGGCGTGAGCTACGAAGTGTGGGACATGATCAACGGCGCACCGTCGCCGACCTTCAACGACCTGCGCCCGTACCGCGTCGTGATCTGGCGTCTCTCGGACAACGTGTTCCTCAACAGCACGCTGACCGCGCCGGAGCAGAGCGCGGTGGCGCAATACGTCGCAGGCGGCGGCGCATTCCTGATGTCCTCGATGGAGCAGCTCTCGCGACTGAGCGCGGGCTTCAAGGCGGACGTGCTGCAAGTCGCGGCGTTCGGCGAGGACGCCACGGCGTCGTCGGCGAATGGCATTCCAGGCAACGTGATCACGGGCGGCGGGCTGTCGCTGTTCCTCGATTACGCGAACTACCAGACCGAAACTTACGAGCTGTTCGGCGTGCCGGACGATGTTTCCGACAACATGACGGCGGGGACGAACGCCTTCCCGATTCTGGTTGATGACTTCGGTGACGCGGTGGGCCTCGCGTATCCGAAGCCGGGTTTGGATCGCACGGGGCGCGTGGTGTTTCTCTCCTTCCCGCTCGATGCTGTCTCCGCGACCGATCCCGCGCCGAACAACCGCGCCTCGCTGCTGCAACGCTTGCTGAACTTCCTCGCGCCCGGCGAGCAGGGCGTTGGCACCGTCACCTTCGACAACACGGAATACACGCTGCCCAGCCTTGCGCTGCTCGAAGTCGCGGACTCCGATCTCGCGGGCGCGGGGCAGGTGACGGTGCAAGTGTCCAGCACCACCGAGCCGGTGCCGCGCCCGATCACGCTCACCGAGTTTGGGCGCTTTGGAATTTTTCGCGGCACGCTGCCCATCGTCGCCACGCACGGCGCGAATCCGTCGAAGGAAATCCGCGCCGTGAACGGCGATACTGTGACCGCGAGCTACTTCGACGCCTCGCGCGGCGTGAACGTGACCTTCGACGCGCTCGTGGAAACCGTTCCGCCCGTCATCAGCAATCTCGCGATTGAGCCGAGCTACGTGGACGCGCTGGTCTTCTGGGACACGAGCGAGCCGTGCGACGCGCTGGTGCAATATGGCGAGTCACAGTTCCTGGGACGCACCGCCTACGTCTCCACGCTGGGCACGAGCCACGAAGTCACGCTGCAAAATTTGCTGCCCAACCGTCTCTACTATTACCGCGTCGTGAGCCGCGACAACGCCGGCAACACGACCGTGGATGACAACAACGGCGCGCTGCACACCTTCCAGACCCTCGCGCCGCTCGTCGCGCCGTGGTTCGACAATCTCGAAGGCGGCCCCGGCGACTGGTCGGTCTTCTCGACGGACGATTCCGAACTGAGTTGGGAACACGGCGTGCCGGGCAATGGCGAGACGGCCCTCTCGCCGACGCACGCGTGGGGCAGCAACTTGCAGGGTGTGCCGAGCGGCTTCGTGGAATCGTTCCTCATCAGCCCGCCAATTTTTCTCACGGGCGGCAATCAGGCCACGCTGCGCTTCATGCAGAACTATGAGTTCTACGAAGACGAGGATGATTTCATCCACCTCGGCGAAGTCTCGATCATCACGAACGCCTCGGCGCAGCCCATCACGCTCGACGTGTTGCAAGGCATCGCGTCCGGCGGCTGGGAAGAAGCGGAATACGATCTGACGCCGTACTCGGGGCAGTTGGTTTATCTCGTGTGGCATTACGTTTATTTCTCCTTCAGCGGAGCGCCGCGTCCGGGCTGGCTGATTGACGACATCGCCGTGACCGTGAGCAACGGCCCGGTCGGCACGCTCATCGTCACGAGCACGCTGGCGCAGGCGACCTTCACCATCGAAGGCGCGGCGAACCTGACGGGGCAGGGGACTTCGCTTGTGCTGACCAACGCGACGCCGGGCGAATACATCGTGACGTTCGGCGCAGTGCCGCACTGGAACACGCCCATGCCCAAGACGAACACCGTGGTCGCGGGCCAAGTGAAAGTATTCAAAGGCGACTACACGATTACCGACTCGAATGGCAACGGGATCGCCGATTCGTGGGAGCAAACTTATTTCGGCAGCGTCGCCCCGTCGCATCCCGGCACGCTCGACACGGACGGCGACGGGATGAACGACCTCGGCGAGTTCCGTGCGGGCACGAATCCGACCAACGCGGCGTCGCTGCTGAAATTTGCCACGCCCTTCGTGCCGAACCCCGGCGTGGTGCGTTTCGACTGGCCGACGGTGCCGGGGCGCGGCTACCGCCTGGGCCGCAGCGTGGATTTGATCTCGTGGACGCCGGTGCTGGACTGGTTCCGCGCGAATGGCGCGGTCTTCTCCTTCACGACCAACGTGGGGAGCGGCACCTACTTCTACCGCGTCGAAGCGAAGCCGTGATGGGGAGCCGGTCTCCGCCCGGCGCGAGACAGAGCGGAAACCAGGGGACTTGTTTGAGCATGAGTGGGCGTGTGGGTTTAGGCGGCGTTCTCCCTTACCCCAGCCCTCTCACGCTGGGCGAGGGAGCCGGACCGGGCGCGTTCTGGCGAAAGAGCGCGTGCGGACTGGCGAGGAGCCGCGAGCGTCCTGCCCTCCCCGCGGCAGAGGGCCGGGGTGAAGGAGAACGCGTCCGCAACCACACAGGCCGGATCCGGAGATTATTTTTAGCCACCTGTCTAATCCCCTCAATCCAGCCGGAGCCAGAAGCTGCGGAACCATTTGCGGGCCGGGTCTAGGATCAGTTTTACGTCCACGCCGGCAAACTGGCGCGTTCGTGCCGCCCGCCAGGACTAGAGATGAACTTCCCGCCACCCGCAAAGCCGCCGCCGAGTTCGAGCAGCACCGGATCGCCGAAGCGCGCCGCCTTGCCTTCGATCAGCTCACCGGGATTTTTCAACGGCGTGAGTTGTCGCGCCGCCCGTTTGGCGACAAGTCGCCGGAGGCGCTCCAAGTCCTCGCACTCCAAACAAAAAAAGAACCGGCGAAGCCTGGGGGACTTCGCCGGTTCAGCACAACCACGCTCTTGCTTATTCAAACGTGGCTTAATTGTTGCGACGCCCTGCGCCGCGCCCGTCCTTCCTCATGGCACGATCACGCGGAAGAAACGGCTGCCCGCATTGCTCGGCACGGTGAAGGTGAGCAGCCCGCCCGTACCCGGGACGACCGCGCCTTCGTTCGTCCAGACCACCGGCACGGTCAGCACCGGGGCCGACTGGAGCTGATAGTTCACACCCGTCTGGGACGTGAACGAGACGAGCAGATTCGTGCCGCTCGTGGATTGAATCAGCAGCGGCTGGTTCGGCGTCGGCGGCGCGACCGTCGCGACGCTCGACGAGGGCGTGCCCGCGCCCACGGCGGAGAGCACGCAGTATTCGCCGAGCGCGGTCCAGTCGCTTGCCCAGTTCACCGCGCCGAACGCGCCGATGTAACTGGCCGAAGTCAAGTTGCCCGGCGTGGAGCGAGCATTGCCCGCCACCAGCGCCGCGCTGCCCGCCTTCGGGCGCGGATCCAGCTTCACACCCACGTTCGTGCGCGAGATGCCGCCGAGGAGCGGGTCGGCGATGAGATTCGTCAGGCTGGTGTCGGTCCAGTAGTTGGTGGCGACGGTGAAGCGGGCGAGGTTGGTGATGCTGTTGTCCACGACGCCGGAGCCGGAGCCGCGCACGAAGCCCCACCAGAGGTTGTTGTGGAACTGGGCGTAGCCGTTCGTGACCGAGGTGGAAGAGTTTACGCCGTTGCGGGTCTCGAGTTCGATGGCCCGCTCGTTGAAGTCGGTGAAGATGGAGTTGTAAATCTTCGGCGCGGCATACGGACGCAGAATGAGCGCCGCGTCGCGTCCGCCGTTGACCAGCGTGCTGCCCGTGCCCGCGCCGATGACGGTCATGTTATAGACCTTGAAGTCGGCCTGGGGCGTGAGCAAAGCCGCCGTGGCGATCTCGTTGATCTGGCTGTTCAGCTCCATGCCGTAGTTGCGCTTGTCGGCCGCCTGGATCGCGAACCAGAACTGGTTCGTGCCCCGGAAGCCCATGTCCGTGTCGAAGCTGTCGTCATCGCAGAACGCGCTCACGAGATACTTCGTGTTGACCGTGCCGCCGAAGAACTCGAAGCCGTCGTCCGCGAATGCGTAGGCCTCGACAAACTCAATGGTCGTGCCGCGCCCGACCGCGCCGAGCGAGAGGCCGTTGATCTCCTTGTCGGTGGAGAGCAGCGCGCCGCCGTGCCGCAGCGACACGTAGCGCAGGATGCCCGAGCTGTCGTCGTCGTCGGTGCCGCCGAAGCGCATGATGGACTCGCCGCCCACCGCGATGTCCGGCAGCCCTTCATACACTTCATACTTCGGCGTGGCCGCGTTGCCCGCGATGTCCAAAGCGCCGTTGATCGTGGTGCGGCCGAGCAGCACCAGGCCGCCCCAGAGACCGCGCTGATAGATGTCCAGGTCGTCCGGGAAGGTCGTGTCGTCCACGTCGGCCGTGAAGATGATCGGGTTCTGCGGCGTGCCTTCCGCGAAAATCTTCGCGCCGCGGCAGACGACGAGCGCCGCCACGTTCGTGCTGAACGTGCCGAGGTTGTGGCCTTTGATCACCGTGCCCGCCTCGATGTTCAAAACACCGTTGCTTCGCACGAAGACCATGCCGTTCAACTGATAAATGTTAGTCCGATACCAATTATTCGTCCCCGTCAGATAGCCGGAGACAAGGTTGGTCTGCTGCGCGGGCGGCGTAATGACGCCGTACTCGGCGAGCGCGGTCCAGTTGGCGATCCACAGATCGTTCGGGCCGAACGCGCCGACGTAATCCACCGACTTGAGGAAGCCGTTGTTCGGCGTGGCCGCAACATTCGCGGGATTCAAAGCCGGACTTCCCGCCTTCGGGCGCGGGTCAAGCGTCGTGCCCACGTTCGTGCGACTGATGCTGATCAACAACGGGTCGGCGATGAGATTCGTCAGGCTGGTGTCGGTCCAGTAGTTGGTGGCGACGGTGAAGCGGGCGAGGTTGGTGATGCTGTTGTCCACGACGCCGGAGCC
>JANOAY010000450.1:0-3582 GCA_031411375.1 Pedosphaera sp.
CCCATTCGGGATCAATGGCTAAGCCTATGACTTTTGGCACCCTGCAAAACCTCCTCAGAGCTCAGAAGGCAATAAACTTCAGCACCTGCAACTCCTTCTTGAACACGAGCTGGATGGTGTTGTTCTGGATGTCCACGTTCAGCGGCGCGCGCTTCTGATAATGTTCCCACTTCACCTCGCCGTTGCTCGCGGAGAGGCGGCGGAGGCGGATGTGCGGCGGCATGTAGGCACCGGGTATTCCTAGGCCGGTTGGTTCATCGTCATCGTCGCCGCCGTGCCATTCCATCGTATACACGAGCTTGCCGAAAACGTGGCTGAGCCGCCCGTGCCGCTCGGAGCGCCAGAGGGCTTTGACGGTCTTGGGGTCAATCTTGATGATGACGGGGTAGGCTTTGTCCGAGATGTCCACCTGCTGGGAGTATTTCAATTTGTCCGTCGAGCCGGTGGTCGTGTCCACGTAGAGCAGGCCCTTGTCGTCGAAGAGGAGTTTGGTGACGCCGACGGTGGGCTGACGCCAGCGCGCGTTGCCGCTCACGAGATCAAAGCACGCGAGCACGCCCTGATCGAAAAAGTAGAGCGCGCCGTCGCGCTCGACGCCGGGCGCGCTGGCATTCGCAATGAGGTCGCCGCCCCACGCGTTGGGACCGAAGCCGCCGCCGATCTCGAAGTTCAATTTGCTCTCCCAAAGCTTTTTGCCGGTCTTGTCGAGGACGTGCAGCGTCTTGCCCGCGACAACCAAGTCCACGGTCGTGAGCGGGAAAAACTCGGGCTGGCCGACGACTTCGAGCTTCGTTTCCGCAGCGGCGGGCGTGGTGCGTTTGATGGTCGCCTCGTAGCGGCTGACGTCCTCCTTCTCGACTCCGCCGGTGGCTTCGCGCTGGAAGTCGTTAAAAATTTCGTTGGCGATGGCCACGGTCGCGGCCTGGTTGACGTTGCCTTCGAGCGCGGACTTTTTCGGCGGCGCCTTCATGGCCTGGCGTTCGATGATTTTCTTCTCCAGCAGCTTCACGGAGAACTCCACCACGTCGCCGCGATCCAGAATGAAGCTCGGCCCGCCCGCGTTCTCGAAGCGGAAGGCGCTCGGACGCTTCTCATCGTCGTCGTCCTCGGCGAGCGCGCGTTCGATGCGCTGGTTCTGCACCGCGTTGGCCGCGATGGCGGGCGCGGCGAGACGCACTTGCAGCGGATCAGCCTGGACGACCTTGAAGCCTTTGAGCGCGGGATTGGCGGGCGTGCCGCGCTGGGCCGCGAGAGCATTGGTGCGCGCGGCCCCGGCGAACGCGGCACGGATGAGATTGGTGGCGTTGGTGCGAGTGAGCGCGGCGATGGTCGGAAATCTTTTCAACGGCTGTGTCTGCGTCTCGCCGGTCTGCCAGTCCATCTTGATCAATTCCTCCCCCGCCTCCGTCGTGGCGAAGATCAGCAGCCCCTCCGCCGCAGGCTGCACACGCTCGAAGCCGCCGCGCAGCGCGACTTCCTTGCCCGCCTTGCCGGTGGCCCAGTCGTACTGCACCACCTTTTCGTCCGAGCGGAGCCAGATGTTCTGCTCTTGAACGTGCAGCGTGAAATCGGACTGCGCGCGGGAGAGAATCATCTTCGCGAACTCCTCCTTGGTGTGACGGTTCGGAGCGTAATCGCCGCCGCCCTGCTTCTTCCACTCCTCGATGTCCGCGTTCTCCTGCACCACGGCCTGCACGGCTTCCGCGTCTATTTTGGAAACATCCACCAAGTCCACGGCCCAGACCTTCTTCTTGTCCTTCCAGTCGAAGCGCGCGAGCTGGCCGCCGTGCAGCACCACGAGATCGCGCGCGTACAATTTCCCGCCGCCGTTATAAGCCGGGGTCTGGAACGGCGCGGAGAACACCACGCGCGGCCGCGAACCCGCCGCGAGAAACCAGATGTAGCCGCCGACCAGCAGCGCCACGACGCCCACGGTGCTGAAGATGATCTTGCCCAGCTTGCGCGTCTCACGCCGCGCGGCCACGCCTGCTTGGTTCGCATACACCGGCAGTTCGATCCCGCGCGACTCCGCCTCGCTCTTGCAAAACGCCGAGCACACGTAGCCGAACAGCACCATGCACTGCGGGCAGATCGGCTTGTTGCACACGAGGCACTGCTCGCTGGTGAAGTTCCCCGGATGCTTGCGGCACATCTGCGGCGCGGCGCTCTCGGACGTGGACGCGGCGGCCGCAGCGGGCGTCGCGACGTGAACCGCAACTTTCATGCGCGGCGCGGACTCAACGGGCGGCGGCGCGCTCTCCGTGGCGGTGGCGGGAAATTGCTGTTGGATGAGCATGTTCACCGCGAGCGAATTGTCCGCGCCGCAATTCTGGCAGACGAGCGTCACCGGGTTCGCGGCCATCTCCGGCGTCACGTCGAAGGCGTATTTCGTTCCGCACTGGCATTGGATTTTCATGGTTGTCTCGGGTTGAGCAGCACGACGCCCTGCGTGGCGATGAGTGAATAAGGCGTGGTGGCGGCAATCTTTTCGGCGCGACCGTCCACGTAGAGCACGTTGCCGCCATACTTGTGATGGTTGTTCCCCGGCTTCTTGCCATCGGTGGAAAAAACCTGCGCGCCCACGGGCTTGGGCCGCGTGTCAATCTGCTGGTCGCTCATCAGCAGCTCGCCGCCGCTCTCCGCGCGCTGGCCCATGTAGTAGGCGTAGCTGATGCGGCGTTTCGTGAAGAGTTCGCCGTCCGGGATGCGCTTATCCTTGCTCCCGGGGCAGATGAACATCTCGGTCATCGCCGTGTATTTGGGAACAAGTTGCGCCAGCGGCTCCTCGGACGTGAGCGCATTGGTCAGCACGGGAAACAGGCCGTCGTGCTCGCGCGCGAAAATCTCCAGTGCCACGAGAATGGTCGCGAGGTTCTTCTGGCAGACGATCTTCTGCTGCGCCTGATGACTCTTCGATCCGAACCCATACATCACGAGGAACAGCACGATAATGATGGCGAGCGTGACGAGCATCTCGACGAGGGAAAACGCGCGGGCACGCCGCGAGGCGGAACGGGCTGGGTGAGGGCAACCGCGCATGGCCCGTGGTTAGCAGGGCGGCGCGGGGGAGGCAATGCGGCAGTTGTGCGGGCGGAGCGCGGACCGCCGCGTCCGTGTGTTTCCGAACCGTGAACCACGGAAGACACGGAAAACACGGAAAGAAAAAACGCCAGACACGACAACGCCCTCGCATTCCACATTCCGTGTCTTCTGTGTCTTCCGTGGTTGAAGAGTTTTTGAACACGCGGACTCAGCGGTCCGCGCTCCTACGCAGGCGTCTTGCCCAGTGCCAGCACACGGTTGAACTGCGCGACGGTAAGCGGCGTGACCGAGAGGCGGGATTGCCTCAGCAACGGCATTTCCGCAAGCGCCTTGTCCGTCTTGATTTGTTCCAGCGTCACCGGCTGCGCGAGCGGTTTCACGGGCGCGAGATCCACGCACGACCAGTCGCCTTCCTCGGCGGTCTTGTCCGCGTAGGCTTCCTTCTCCACGCGCGCCACGCCCACGATCTGCTTGTCCGAAACGCTGTGGTAGAAAAGCACGAGGTCGCCGCGCTTCATGGCGCGCAGGTTGTTGCGCGCC
>JANOAY010000451.1:0-3831 GCA_031411375.1 Pedosphaera sp.
GTGATGCGAATGATCGGCGGCTCGTCGCCGGGCGGACGGGTCTTGAGCGCGTCGAGCGCGTTCTGGATCAAGTTCACGAAGACCTGCGTGAGCTTGTTCTTGTTCGCGTGGCAGAGCAGATCGGGCGGCACGTCGTGCTCGATGCGGACCTTTTCCTTCCATTCGCTGCCGAGGAAACGGATCGAGGAAGTCACCACGTCGGCGACCTTCACCGAGTCGCGCTGGTCGGCGTCGGGATGCGAGAAGGTGCGGAGGTCGGAGACGATGTTCTTCACGCGCTCGACGCCTTCGTTGATGTCCTGCACGACCTCGTTGAACTCCTCGGGACTATCACTGGCGAGGCGCTTTCCTTGGTTCTTGAGAATGTAGAGGCCGGTGGTCGCGTAGTTGAGCGGGTTGTTGATCTCGTGGATCAGCCCGGCGCTCAGGCGTCCGAGCGAGACGATTTTTTCCGTCTGCACAAGCTGCGACTCAGTTTCTTTGAGCTGCTGGAGCGTGCTTTGGAGCACGGTGTTCTGCACGGCCAGCTCCTTCTGATTCTGGTCGAGTTCGTATTGCGCGGCAAATTCGCTGAAGCGCAGGCGGTTGTAGAAGGCGTTGCCGGTCACGACGATGATGCCGGTGAGGATCAGAAAGTAGAGATTGTTGATGAAGCCCTCCCAGTTGCGGAGCGGGCCGGTCTGCACCGCGCCCGTCACCAGGTACATGAGCGTGACGCCGGCGACAGCGAACAACGACTCGAAGAATGTCCAATGCCCGACCACGCTCACGGCGAGCAGTACGAGATTCAGCCCGGCGTAATAGGGCGAACCCATGTCGCCCGTTTGGTGAATCATCCACGCGATGCAAAACGCCGGCACAAACGGAATGGGCAGCCCCAGCCAGCGGACATGTTTCTTGCCGAAGGCCGAGGTGTGGAGAATCCAGAGCACCAGCGCCAGCGCGGAGCCGAAAATCCGGATCCAGAAAAACGGTTCCAGCTTTTCGCGATAGACAAAGTAGTCGAGCACCACGCCCGCCGGCATGAGGAAGACCACGAGGGCGGAGGCGATCTGGCCGGTGTGGATACGTTCCTGCAACTCGTTGGCGCGGTGCGCTTCTTGGAACGCGGGTTGAAGGAGTAGTGATGGATTAACCATGTTGGGGTTTCCTCGCTTCCATAAACAGATTCACTCCGGTCATGTCGGAGCGGATCTGAAAATCTTCCGGGGCCACCTGCGTGGGGCGCAGCGCCTGAAGCGCGGGGCCCTTGCGGCAGATGAGATGCCAGTCGAGCAAATGCTCCGTGCCGACTTGCACGGGATTGAACGGCGCGACGTTGGTGGCCAGCAGCACGCCGCCGGGCGAGACCCAGTCGTAGAGCAAAGTCATCAGCCGCTGGCACACGGCGTCGGTCAGGTAATCGAACAGTCCGGCGCAGTACACGAAATCATGTTGTCCATCGTTGGGATTGGGCCGCGCCTTGCTCGGGTCCCGGCTCCGGCTCGCTTCCTTGATGAGTTGGTGAACGGAGCGCTGGATGAACTGCACCGGTGTGCGACGGGAGAACTGCCGTTTCAAATCACGGAACACGGCGGTGACGTGCTGGATGGTTTCCTCGTTGAAATCCAGCAGCGTGAACTCGGTGCGGTTGCTCGCCTCCTGCGTGCGCAGAAAATCCTGAATCTCGACCGCCGGGCCGCACGCCAGGCAGAACACCCGCATCGGTCGCCCCTCGGAGGCGAGGCGGGCCGTTTCCTCCACAAGCCGCTGGGTCAGGTAGCTGAGACGGTTGCGATGCGCGACGGCCGGCGGCTGCCGCACGAAACAGAGATGCACCACTTTCGCATATAGCGACGCGCCTTCGGGACGGTTGCGGGCGATCATGCCCACCATCTCGTAGTCACCGGCGTAGCCCAGCGGCTTGGTGAACGTGCGATGTGGGAACGGCGCTCCCATCAGCAGCGGATGCAGCCGCCGTTGCATGTAGGCCCGATGCACCGGACTGGCGGAAGGCTCCACGGCTTTCGCGATGTGCTCGAACTTGTCGAACAGCGCGTCCACTGCGGGCAACACCGACGCGCCAATTTCCTCGGCCACGTCGTTCAAAAACTCCTCGCCCTTTTTCGGAGCCGCCGCGCGCAGGCCCAGTTCCACCTGATCCAGCCACACGCGCAGTTCGGCGAAGAACGTTTCCATGTCGGCGATTTGCAGCTTGTACTCGGGGCGGATGAGATACAGCTTGTGCCACTGGTGCAGATGCTCCTTGAACAACGTCCGCATCCGGCCCGGCTCAAGATCCGCGTCGGAAAACTGCAAGCTCCACGCCTCGTCCAAAGCCACGGCGCACACCATTTTCATTCCGGTGTGAACCACGTTCTTCACCACCGCGCGCCCGGTGTAGGCCAGGCGCTCGCCGAGCTGCACTTTGAACTCGCGCAACACTTCCGAGACTTGAATGACCGCGCCCGGGGAGAAAACCTCGAACACGACCTCGTGCTGGCCCAACTGAATGATCGTGCCCTGCACGGGCAGCCCCTGGCTCGTCGCGCAGTTCACCCGGCTTTCTCTGAGTCCAGAGTCATCCACGCCGGACCTCCTTTCGCAGGCGGTTCGCAGCACGGTCAAAATTCATCGGTCTGTTCATCAATCGTTTCATCTATCCAAACAGCTCGCCGGAGCGCGCAAATTTTCATTGTCGCTGCCCGTCGGGAGAACTATTTCTCCCGTGTGCGTAAAACGATTCCCCGAGACAATGCAGTCCCGTGCTCTCGTCACGCCGAAGTCGGCCCCTATACCTTCGGCGGAATGCGCATGAATTGTTAATGCAGGCTAAACCGATCCAGGCAACGGCGGGACAGCTTGAAGGCGAACACCTCAATTTCGCCGGCGCACTTCTCGACTCCATTGCCCACGGCATCATCGCCCTGAATCCGGCCCGACGCATCATCGCTTTCAACGATCACGCCGAGCGCCTGACCGGCCTCCGCGCCGCCGAATTGCTGAATCAGCCCGTGGACGCGCTGCCGCCGCCGTTGCAAGCGGTCATTGACGAAACCTTCGTCACCGGCCGCGCCGTTGCGCGCCGTGATGTGCTGCTCGCCGCCGGCACCGGCGCGGACACGATGCTGCAAGTCAGCACCACCCTCTCGCTCGACACGGGCGGGGCTGTGCTCTCCGTGCTCGCGGAATTTCAAAACGTCGGCCAGGCCCGCAGCATGGCCGCGAATCTCGAACACCTCGACCGCCTCGCCAGCCTCGGTGTTCTCGGCGCGAGCGTGGTGCATGAAATCAAGAACGCGCTCGTGCCCATCCGCACCTTCGTGGAAATGCCGCCCGAGCAGCGCGCCGATCCCGAAATGCACGACCTCGTCGCGCAGGAAATCCGCCGCATGGACGCCGTGGTGCGGCAGATGTTGCGCGGCGCGACGCGCGAGGAGTTCAAGCTGGAGCCGCTCAATTTCCACGGACTGCTGCGCGACGCTTTGAACTTGCTGCGCCACGAGTTCCAAGCCCGCTCCGTGAAGCTCGACGCAAAGCTCATCGCCACCGCCGACCGCATCAACGGCGACGACCGCCAGCTCCGCCACGTTGTTTTCAATCTACTCATCAACGCCGTGGAAGCCATGCGCGACGTGAGCGGCGACGCTGCTCGCCTGACCGTCACGACCGAAGTGGTGACGCACTGGGACCGCCGCCACCTGCGCGTGTCCATCACCGACACTGGCAGCGGCATCACGGCGGAGAGTCTCGCGCGGCTCTTCAGCCCCTTTTTCACCACCAAGCACGAAGGCACCGGCCTCGGCCTCGCCATTACGCGGCGGATCATCCATGAGCACAACGGGGCGATCA
>JANOAY010000452.1:0-1656 GCA_031411375.1 Pedosphaera sp.
GTATGAGGCCGTGACCGGGGCGATTTACCTCGATGGCGGTTACGAGGCGGTGAGCCAGTTTGTGCTGCGCTGCTTCCGCGATTCGTTCGGAGAGTTTTCCGCGCTGCCGAACCTGAGCAATCCCAAGGGCGAGTTGCAGGAGATGCTGCAATCGAAGTCCAATGCCGCGCCGCACTATCAAATCACGCAGTCCAGCGGGCCGGACCACGACCGACATTTCGAGTGCGCGGTCTTTCACGAGGGCCGCGAACTCGGACGCGGCCACGGCAAAAGCAAACGCGCCGCAGAAAGTGAAGCGGCGCTGGCGGCGATGCGGGCGTTGCAGGATGAAGTGAATCCGCCGGCTGAAGGCTGAAGCCATGTTGCTGAAGAAATTTTTTTTTCTAACGCAAAGGCGCAAAGGCGCAAAGGCGCAGAGAGAAAATAAGCTGAGGTTAAATCAGCTTGCTTCGCACTCTCTCGATTGTCTTTTTTCCCCCGTCTTTCCCCGCGTCTTTGCGTCTTTGCGTCTTTGCGTTAAAAACGGGCCGCTCAATAATTTCAACAAGCCGTTCAGAAGTAGAGAGCCGCGCGACCGCTCCCACCTAAAACCATGAGTGACGAACTCGCCGCGCGCGATCCCTCGAAGCATGTGCGCGCGTGCTTCTGGCTCGTCATCGCCACGCTGATCTGGGGCACCAGCTTCCCGCTCGTGAAAGCCATCTGGCTGGTGCAGGAAAAGCTCGTGCCGAATCCGCCCGACTTTTTCCTCGCCGCACTCGCCGCCGTGGCGCGCTTCGGGCTGGCGGGAATACTCATCGCGCTGTTTTCCATCCGCACGCTGCGCCAGCTCACGCGCGGCGAAGTCACGCAAGGCTTCGGCCTCGGCGTCTTCGGCGGACTCGGCATTCTTTTCCAGATGGACGGACTCGCGCACACCGCCGCCTCGACCTCCGCATTCCTCACGCAGTTCACCTGCCTTTTCATCCCGCTCTGGGTCGCGCTGCGCCGCCGCGCGCTGCCCGGCCCGTTCATCATCGCGGCCACGCTGCTCGTGCTCTGGGGCATGGCCATTCTCACCGGTTTCAAACTGAGCGACCTGAAACTCGGACGCGGCGAAGCGGAAACGATTCTCTCCGCGCTCTTTTTCGCCGGACAAATCCTCTGGCTCGAACGCCCGCGCTACGCCGCCAACCGCGTGGGGAATTTCACCGTCGTCATGTTCGCCACCATCGCCGTGCTCATCGCGCCCATCGCGCTGTTCACCGCGCCGACGCTGCGCGCCATCGTCACCGCCTACAGTTCCGGCCACGTCCTGCTGCTCGTCGGCGCGCTCTCGCTGGCCTGCACGCTCGCGGCGTATTCGCTGATGAACTACTGGCAGCCGCACGTCAGCGCGACCGAGGCGGGATTGATTTACTGCGTCGAGCCGCTCTTCACGTCGGTGTTCGCGGCGTTCCTGCCGGGCTGGCTGTCGCTGTTCGCGGGGATCAATTATCCAAACGAGAAATTCACCCGCGCGCTCCTCATCGGCGGCGGACTGATCACGCTGGCGAATGTGCTGATCCAACTGGAGGCGTGGCGGCAGCGGCGAAAGCTGGCCAGTGGAGCGCCGGTCTCCGACCCCGCTCGTTGAAGTCCAACACCACCCCCGGTCGGAGACACGCGCTCCAATCC
>JANOAY010000453.1:0-2058 GCA_031411375.1 Pedosphaera sp.
CCCGGTTTCACGAGAAGCCTCATGCCGACGGCGAGTTGCTCCACGGGGACGGTTTGCTCGGAATGATTTTCCCCGAGCACGATGGCGGACTTGGGCGCGGACTTGAAGAGCGCGGAAATTTCCCGCTGCGTGCGGCCCATCGCAAAATGTTCCAGCGCGCCCGACAGCGAGAAGAGAAAGAGCAGCATCGCGCCCTCGCCCCACGCCCCGATGCTGGCCGCGCCCGCCGCGACGGTGAGCATGAGGAAATGCACGTCCACCTTGCCCTCCTGCAAATGCTCCCAGACCTCCTGCACCGTGAACCACGCGCCGCAGGCAAACGAGAGCCAGTAGAGCGGCAGCGTCCACACGCCCCTTGGCATGAACGCGGCCAGCGCGAGAAACACGCCGCACAGGATCGCGGCGACGAGCTGCTGCTTCCACTCGTGCTGATGCGTCTCGGCGTCCTCGACGTGGACCTCACGCGGGACGAGGCGCGGCAGCGGAAACGCGCGCCACTTCCAGAAACGTGGCGCTGTCGGGCAGCTCACGCGGGCGATGGTGGTAGTCGCGGCTTCCTGCTGGATATTGAGCGTGCGCTTGAGCGCCGGGTCGAAAGTGAGTTCGCAGGAATCGCAACTCGCATCACCCGCCAGCAGACGGCAGGAAGGCGACTGTTCTTGCAGCGCGCGGATTTGCTGCGTGAGAACTTTCTCCAAATCCGCATCCGCCGGCCCGAGCGTGGCGAGCGCGATGGAATTTTGCGCGCGATCAATCTTCACCGCTTCGAGCGTCGGCGCGCGGCGCATCACGTCGGCGACCGTCTGCACGAGGCATTTCGGCGTTTTTTCCGGCGCGAGTCGTGTGGTGGAGCCAGCCATCGGCGCGAGATTAGCAGGAGAAGCTGGCGGAGGGGAGCGCGATATATCGCGAAACGTAGTGAGCAGCCGGGACGGCTGCCCCACTAATAAATCACCGCCGATACTGAAACGCGCTCAGCAGCTTCTGATGAATGCCGCCGAAGCCGCCGTTGCTGAACACGCACACCACGTCGCCGCCGCCCGCGCTCTTCTTCAGATGATCCACGATGGCTTCCACGCCGGGGAGATACTCGGCGGGCTTGCCGCTGGCCCGGATGTCGGCCATGAGCCGCGCGGGATCGAGGCGTTGCTCGACTGGCACCTGTTCGAGCTTGGCAATTTCCGCGACCACGATGGCGTCCGCGCCGAGCAGCGCGTCCACCATTTCAGTTTGGAAAACATTCCGGCGCGTGGTGTTGCTGCGCGGCTCGAAGATGGCCCAGATTTTCTGCGACGGAAATTTTAGGCGCAACGCCTTGAGCGTTTCGCGAATCGCCGTGGGATGATGCCCGAAGTCGTCCACCACCGTCACGCCGCCCGCGATGCCCTTTACTTCCATGCGGCGCTTGATGCCTTGGAACGTCGAGAAGGCGTCCTGAATCTGCTGGTTCTTCAGCCCGCAATGCTTCGCCGCCGCCACCACCGCGAGCGCGTTCCGCACGTTCAATTCGCCGACCATGTTGATGTGGAACTTGAAGCTGGGAATCTCGAACTCGCTCGCCGTCGGCCCGTAGCGCAGGTTGAACGCGCGCACGGCGTTGTTCTCGCCGAGGCCGAAGCGTTTCACCGGGCAGAAGTTCACGTTGAGCAGCGGCGCGATGTTCGCATCGTCGCCGTTCGCGAGGAGCAAACCATTCTGCGGCACGAGTCGGACGAAGTGGCTGAAGGTTTTTTGAATCGAGGCGAGGTCGTCAAAAATGTCCGCGTGATCAAACTCCAGGTTGTTGAGGATGGCGACCTCCGGCAAGTAGTGGACGAACTTGCTGCGCTTGTCGAAGAACGCCGTGTCGTACTCGTCGCCCTCGATGATGAACCACTCGCTGTCGGTGAAGCGCGCGCCCTGCCCGAGATTGTTCGGAATGCCGCCGATGAGATACGACGGGTTCAACTTGTTGTGCTCGAAGACCCACGTCAGCAACGAGGTCGTCGTGGTCTTGCCGTGCGTGCCGCTGACGACGAGCACGCGCTTGCCACGCATGAAAAATTCCTTGAGCAACTC
>JANOAY010000454.1:0-2966 GCA_031411375.1 Pedosphaera sp.
GGCATCGCGCCGCTGCTCGGACTGGTCGGCACGATTTACGGACTCATCACGCTCTTCGGCAGCATGAGTTCCGTGACCGGGGTGGACAGCGTGAAGTTCGCCCAAGGCATCAGCACCGCGCTCTACGCCACGCTGCTCGGCCTGATGGTCGCCATCCCGGCACTCGTCGCGTGGAGCTATTACAGCAAGAAGGTGGAGAACCTGACCGTGGAGATGGAGTCGTTGTGCGATGAATTTTTGCGCAAACACTACCTGGCCAAGAAATGAATTTCTCCGGTCACAAACGCCGCCGCGCCCCGAGCATCATCATCGTCTCGCTGATTGACGTGCTGCTGGTGGTGCTGATTTTCCTGATGGTCACCACGGCCTTCAAGGAGACGCCCGCGTTCAAGGTGACGCTCCCCGAGACGACGCAGAAGGCGCCGCAGCAAGGCGTGCAAGATTCCGTGCCGACGATCATCACCATCACCACGAACGCGCCGCACTTTTACCTCGGCAAAACCGCCGTCACCTTCGACCGCCTCAAGTCCGAGCTGATGCAGCGCGCGAAGGCCAATCCAAAGCTCATCATCGCCGTGCGCGCGGACGACCAGGCGGCGTATGGGAACGTGGTGCGCGTGACGGAAGCGGCGCAGGCGGCGCAGGTGCGGGAGATTCGGACGTTCCTGAAGCCGGGGATCAAACCGGAGTAACAAGGCAATCGCCGCGAAAGAACGCAGAGAGGGCAAAGAAAGAAGCCCGCGACCACGACTGTTTTTCTCTGCGTTCTCTCGCGGCTAATTTCCCCGTCTTACTCCGACACTTCCTCGTTTAACGCAGCGCCCGACCGGGCGCGCTTTGCCATTTTGATTTCCGGCAGCAGCAGCAGACTGGCGGCCACGATGAGCGCCGCGCTCAGTCCCGCGAGCAGCCCCACTGAGTAGCGTTGCACCAGCGTGAAGGCCACGAGCGGTGCGAACACGCCGCGCACCCCCGTGAAGAAAGTGTGGACGCTCATGTAGTCGGCCACGCGGCCGGGCGGCGCAAATTTCGTGACCCAGAGCGACCACGCGACATCGCCGCCCGCGTTCGAGATGCCGAAGATGACCGCGCCGGCGACCAATCCCCAAAATGAATTGCTCACGAAGAAGGTGAGGATGCCGATGGCGAAACCCGCGTTGAGCGTGACGCGCAGCACGAAGAAGTTCATGCGGTCGAAAAGGTGGCCCCAGACGGGACTGAGGAGGAGGCGCGCGAGGTTTGGGATGACGCCGGTGAGGAGGGCGATGGTGCCAATTTCCAAATGCATCCCGTAGCGCGGCGACGCGAGGTATTCGATGCGCAGCGGGAGCATCATCAGGTTCGCGAAGCCCATGAACATCCAGCAGATGAGCGTGCGGCGGAACAGTTTGTCATCCCGCACAAAGCGCAGCGCGTGAAACGGATGCGCCGCGCCCGAATCGTGAATCGGATGCGACGGCACGCGCCACAAACAAAATCCGCCAAAGGCCATCGCGAGCGCGAAGAAGAGCAGCAGCGCCTGGAAGTATTCGAAGTAGAGCGAGAGCGCGCGGCCCGTCACGTAGCTGAACACCACGGCGCACGCGATGCGGATCATCACTGTGCGCGAGAAGAGCCGACCGCGTTGTTTCTCAGGATAGTTCTCCTGATAAATGTGCGTGAAGAGCGGAATGGCCGAGGACGCCGCCGCCATCGCGAGCATCGAGGCGAGGGCAAAGACGGGCAGCGATTGAAACACCGCCGAGAGGACAAACGAAAGCGCGCCCCCAAAGAACAGCCACGCCGCCGCGCGCGCCGGAGCCAGCCCGCGCCGCGTGACCACGGCCACCACGAACGGGGTGACGAGGAGGCCGAGACTGCTGCCGCACGCCACGGCGGACTTCCACAGCGCGCCCGAGTGATACGCGCGCACCGCGATGAGGAGGAGGAAGGTGGTGCCGGCCGTTTCGAGAATGCCCGTGGTCAGCGCGCGCCACCGCTCGTAGCGGTAGGTGATGGCGGTGCGTTCAGTGGCGGACACGGGCGGAGATTACGAAGGCGGAAAGCGGAGTGGCACGGAAAAACCAGAACAGCCCGGAGCGCGGACATTCCAGTCCGCAGCCACCCACGAAGTTCAGGCGGTCTTGTCCTCGCCCACACCGCCCGTCGGCACACGTTGCTGCGGACTGGAAAGTCCGCGCTCCGTTCACCACATCGGCAGATACACCGTGAACTTCGTCCCCTGCCCCACCTTCGTGCGGATGTGGATCGCGCCCTCGGCGCGCGCCACGAGCCGATGGACGATGGACAGCCCGATGCCGTGTCCGCCGGTGTGCGTGGTGAACGCCTGGTCGAAAAGTTTCTTCATGTTCTCCGGCGCGATGCCGGGGCCGGTGTCCTCGACGGTGAGCGCGAGCAGCGGCGCGCTGTTGCAGAAACTGTCGCGGTTGATGAAGCGCTCCTCCGGGCCATCGCCGAGCGTGTCGAGATTCAGCGGCTCGGGAATGATCGCGTTGTGGACCGACACACGATGCTTCTCGTCCGTGGCTTGCAGCGCGTTGATGGTCAGGTTGCGGAGAATCTGGATGAGGTCGGTGCCATGAATCCGCAAGACCACGTCTTTGGGCACGGGCGCAATGGTCAGCTCGTGATTCTTCAAGGCCGGATTCACGCGCAGCAAATCGCCCACGTCGGCCACGATGTCGCTGGCGGGCGTGCGTTGCAGACCGTCGGAATCCTTGCGCATGATGGCGAGGTAGCGGCGCGAAATCTCGATGCAGCTCGTGACCTGCTTGGTGATGCCGCGCAGACGCTCCTTTACGTTCTCCAAGTCCGCGCCTTCCAGCGAAGACTTGTCGCCCACGCGCTGGTTGATGAGCTGGAGCAGGCCCGACATGATGGTGAGCGGGTTGTTGATGTCGTGAATGATGCTGCCGTAAATCTCGGTGCGCCCGCGCGTCTCGGCTTCGTCGAGGCGCTGGTTTTGC